>DATGPY010000200.1:0-22487 GCA_035304465.1 Acidimicrobiales bacterium
CCGCGCCGATCATGACCGTCCAGCCGACCGAGGCGTCGGCCCGGGCGACGGCCTCGAACACCCGCAGCACGTCGGGCAGGTCGGCCCCGATGCCGCCGTGGGTGTCGGGCCGCGCCACACGGAAGCACCCGGCCGCGACCAACTCGTCGAGCAGGTCGGGCGGCAGGCGGCGGGCGGCCTCGACCTCGGCGGCGCGGGCGGCGATGGCGGGCGCGAGCGTCGCCACCCGGTCGAGGACCTCTGCCGCCGACGTCGGTCTCCGGTCGGCCCCGGCCTGGCCGGTGGTCCCGCCGCCGGGCGCGGTGCCCGGCCGCTCGACCTCAGCCACCCGCGGCGTCCCCTCGGTCTGCTGGCTCGACATGGCGGCCTCCTGGCTCCGTCGGGTGCGCGGCGTGCCATCGCACCGTACGCCTGTGCCGGGCGCTGCCACATCGACCGGATCCGCCATCCGTGGCCCGCCGGCGCGTGGTGCGTTCCCACCACGCGGCCGGGCGGGCGGCCCCTCAGGCCAGGTCGTGTTCGTACGCGTAGGCGGTGGCCGCCGCCCGGGACGAGAGGCCGAGCTTGGCGAAGATGTTCTGGAGGTGGCGCCCGACGGTGTGCTCGCTGATGACGAGCACCGACGCGATGTCGCGGTTGGTCCGACCGGTGGCGACGAGCCGCAGGACCTCGCGCTCGCGGGCGGTCAGCACGCCGGCGTCCGGCCGGCCCTCGGCCGTCAGGCGGTCGAGCCGGGCCAGGTCGGGCCGGGCGGCGAGCCGCTCGAAGGTGGTCCGGGCGGCACCGATCTCCAGGTCGGCGGCGTCCGTGTCACCGAGCGCCCGGCAGGCGAGACCCACCTGCAGGCGGGCCCGCGCCTCCTCGTAGGGCACGTCCAGCGCCCGCCAGCCGGCGCAGGCCCGGCGCAGCTGGGGGAGCGCGGCCACCGGCTCGCCCTCGCCGAGGAGGACCGCGCCCGTCGCGGTGGCGGCGAGGGCGTCGAGCAGCGGCAGCCCGCGGGCGCCGGCGAGGTCCGCGAGCTCGTCGGCCGCGGCGCGGGCCGCGGCGACGTCGCGCCGGCGGCCAGCAGGACGTCCACCGCGGCGGCGAGGACCTGCGGGTGGCCGAGCTGGCCCCGGCCCTCGTCGACCATGCGGCGGACGGCGGCGACCGCGGCTGCCACCCGGTCCTGCCCGAGCCGCAGCAGCGCCAGGCCGGGGGCGGGCTCCCGCCCGTGCGCGCTCGCGGCCCGGTAGGCCCGCTCGGCCGCCGTGGCCTCGCCCCGCAGTCGGTGCAGCTCGCCCCGCTGGTAGAGCGCGAGGCCGAGTGCGGGGTGCGCCGGCTCGGCCAGGTGGTGGGTCGCCCGCTCGGCCGCCTCCTCCGCCGCCGCCCAGTCGCCCCGGGCCTGCAGCACCTGCGAGCGGTGGACGAGGCACTGCCCCCGGTAGGGGACGAGGTCGGGCTGGGCCGCGCACCAGCTGCCGAAGGCGCCGGTCCACTCGGCCGCTCGACGGAGGTCCGAGACCCGCATGCAGGCGTCGACGACCGCGCAGTAGACGATCCCCGCCGGCACCGGGGCCACCTCGCCGGCGGTGACCGCCACCATCACCTCGTCCAGGAGGCGCATGCCGGCGGTGGTGTCGCCCCGCGCCAGCGCGGCCTCGCCGCGGGTGAGGACCCCGAGGGCGAGCAGGTCGGGGTCGCCGAAGCGCCGGGCGGTCGCCACGGCCTCGTCGGCCAGGTCCTCCGCGGCCGCCACGTCGCCGCGCTCCAGCGCATCCAGCGCTGCCGGGACCTGCAGGTAGCCGCGGGTGGCGCTGTTCAGCCCCGCCTCGTCCAGCAGCCTGGTGGCCCGGGCGAACCACCCGCCCGCCCGGGCCACCTCCCCGCGGAGCAGCAGCCCCAGGCCCAGCCAGCCCGCGCAGCGCGCTGCCCGGTCGGTCTCGCCGAGGCGGGCCCAGGCGCCGTGCGCCCGCTCCCAGGCCACGGTGCTCTCGTCGTCGCGCCCGACCAGGTAGGCGGCGACGGCGAGGCGCTCCAGGTCCTCGGGCTCGAGGTCCGGGGCGGCGGACAGCAGCGCGTGGGCGTCACCCCACGCCTGGCGAGCGAACGCCGCCCGGGCCGACGCCACGGGACCGGTCACACGGTCCAGTGTCGCCCACCCGGACCTGGCCCGCACCGCCGGCGGGTGCGGGCCGGCACCGTCCCGAGCCGCCGGTCAGGCGATCGCAGCGACGTCGCGCCGGGACTCCCACCAGCGCGTGGCCGTGCGGGCGACCAGGTAGCCGAGGCCCAGGCAGGCGAGGCCGGCCAGCCCGTCGATCCAGTAGTGGTTGGCCGTGACGACGATGCAGAAGAGGGTCAGTGCCGGGTAGGCGACGGCGAGCCCCCTCAGCCACCGCCGCCAGACCATCGGCACCAGGACGAGCGAGCACCACATCGACCAGCCGATGTGCATGCTCGGCATGGCCGCGTACTGGTTGGACACCGCCGCCATCTCGTCGCTGCCGAACGACGCCCAGCCGCCGTAGACGGCGATGGTGTCGACGAACCCGAACTCGTCGCAGGGCGGGTCGCCGGCCGCCTCGACGCCCCGGGCGGCGAGCTCGTCAGGGGTGGCGTCCGCGTAGACCTGGCAGCCGCCGTAGATGCCGGGGTCGTCCAGCAGCCGCGGCGGCATGAGCGAGAAGCTCGCGAACCCGACGAGCGCCAGCAGGGTGGTGATGGCCAGCGTGTTGCGCCACAGCCGGTAGCGGGCCGGCGCCCGCCGGTACATCCAGACGAGCGCGAACGCGGTCACGACGAAGTGCAGCACCCCGTAGTAGACGTTCCAGAGCCGGATCAGCCCGTTCGCCGGCAGGTCGAGGTACCACCGCTGCAGCCGGTGCTCGAAGTAGAGCCCGATGTTGCGCTGCAGCTGGATGACGGCCTCGCCGTGGTGGAACGCCGGGTCCGGGTCGATGCTGCCGCCGCCCGAGCCGAACTGGTTCCGCACCGCCGAGTAGGCCAGGTAGACGAGGACGACGTAGAGGACCTCGCGCCACCAACGCACGCCGACGGACGCCGCGGTGGCGACCGGCGGCGCGGACCCGGTCGGCTCGGTCGCCGGCTCGGCGGCATCCGGCGGCCGGGGCGCTGCCGCACCCTCCGAGACGGTCTGGTCGGCCGTCATGCCGCCACGCTCGCACGGGGCCGCCCACCGGCGGCGAAGGCCGGCGCCCCGAGCAGGCTGACGGCCAGGTTCAGCAGGTAGAGCAGCAGCCCGAGGGCGACGGCCTCGTCGGTGGCCACGCCCAGCGGCCCGAGGAACAGCACGAAGGCGCCCTCGCGCACCCCGAGGCCCGACATCGAGATGGGCAGCACCTGGGCGATGAGCACGGCCGGGAAGAACGCCAGCAGGGCGGTGAGGCCGGCCGGGCGCAGGCCGAGCGCCTGGGCCGCCGCCACGGCGGCGAGCACGAGCGCCAGCTGGTAGGCGAACCCGGCGACGAGCACGTTGAGGGCCGCGACCGGCTGGCGGCGCAGCCGGTCGACGCCGAGGTGGACGGCCCCGACGAACCGCTGCCAGCCGGGCCGGGCGGCGAAGCGGCCGCCGAGCCGGCGGCTGCCGGCCACGACCAGCACGGCCACCAGCAGCAGCAGCGTGCCGACGGCCAGCGCCAGCGCCACCCGGGTGGCGGTGCCGAGGTGCCGGAGCCCCGGGTTGACGGCGAAGCCGATGATCGTGATGACCGGCAGGACCAGCCAGCCGGTCAGCCGCTCGAGCACGACCGACGCGAACGTGCCCGGCGACTCGCCGGTGTCGCGCGACAGGCGGCTGACCCGCAGCACGTCGCCGCCGATGGTGGTGGGGAGCACGTTGGAGACGAACTGCCCGGCCAGGTAGTGGCGGATGAGCCGGGGGAGCCGGGTGGGGATCTCCAGGGCGTCGAGCACCTTCTGCCAGCGCAGGGCCGACAGCACGATGCCGGCCAGCGTGAGGGCGGCGGCGGCGCCGAGCCAGAGGAGGGTGGCGAGCGACGGTTCGGGGACCAGCTCGCCGAGGTCGAACGACGGGGCGCGGGCTAGCAGGACGGCGAGCATGAGGGCGCTGACGCCGAGGCGCACCCCCAGAGACATCGCCTGCTTGCCGTCCACGCCGTCCTCCTCGCCCGGGCGACCCCGCCCGCCGCCGGGGCCGTCGCTCGACCGGTGACCGATTCTACGGCCGCGCGCCGCCGGCTCCCGCGCGCCCCGGGCGGCGCCCCGGGGCGGCCGGCGGGCGGGCTAGGCTCCGGTGCCCTGTGCGCTCGGTGGGCGCGACCGCCGGCATCGCCGGTGACCCACCTCCTCCGCTCCACCCACGACGAGGAGGTGCTCGTGAGCCGTTCCCGCACCCGCACGCTGGGCCTGTGCACGGCGGTCGCCGCCGTGGCCATCATCGGGGCCATGACCGACCGCGCCGGCGACGATCCCGCCGACGACCCTGCCGAGGCGCCGGCCGAGGCGGTCGGCGACCCCGGCCCCGACACCCTCGGCGCCGCCGTCGAGGCCACCCGCGCCGTCGACCGGGCCCGCGTCGAGCTGCGCACCACGGTGGCCGGCCCCGACGGCCCGGTCGACCTCGTCCACCGCGCCCACTTCACCGACGGCGGCATGCGGGCCCACGCCGAGTCCGACATGTCCGAGGTCGCCGCGGCGCTCGAGGGCGCGGGCCAGCAGCTCGGCGGCGACTTCAGCCGCCCGACCGCGATCGTCGTCGACGGCGACACGGTGTTCTCGCAGATCGGGCCCATGGCCGAGTCGCTGGGCCGGTCGCCCGACGACTGGGTCAGCGCCCGGCTCTCCGACATCGTCGCCGTGGCCGACGCCGCCGACAACGACACCCTGTCGCTCGTGCTCGACCCGCTCGGGCCGCTCGACCTGCTGCGCCACCCGGTGGTCGGGATCGACCACGTCGGTGACGAGGAGGTGCGCGGCACGCCGACCCGGCACCTGCGGGCCGAGCTCGACCTCACCGGTGGCGGCGCCCCGGCCCCGGGCACCGTCGAGGGCCGGCTCGCGGCCGTGGGCCTCCACCGCCTGCCCGTCGACGTCTGGCTCGACGACGCAGGGGTCGTCCGCCGGCTGCAGCTCGCCGTCGACCGCGCCGGCCGGCTCACCACGACCTTCGACGTCTACGACGTCGGGGCCGACATCACG
This sequence comes from Acidimicrobiales bacterium, assembly GCA_035304465.1. GTDB lineage: Bacteria > Actinomycetota > Acidimicrobiia > Acidimicrobiales > VFJN01 > ZC4RG19. The sequence continues at coordinate 5,161 of DATGPY010000200.1, forward strand.
GTCGAGCGCCCGGACGACGCCGAGGTCGTCACGCCGGGCGGCGTCGGCGACGGCTGACCGCCGGGTCGGTCAGGGGCTCGGGCGGCCGTCGGCGAGCGCATGGGCGTTCACGAGCACTTGTCCATGAACGCCTCCACGTCGACGACGACCCGGGTGATCTTGCCCGCGGCCACCAGGCCCCGCTCGTCGGAGGCCGACACGGCGAAGATCAGGCGGCGCCCCTCGATCTTGTCGAGGCGGGCCTCGGCCGTGACCTTGGAGCCGACCGCCGTGGGAGCCAGGTGGTCGAGCTGCACCCGCATGCCGACCGTCGTGCGCCCCTCGGGCACCTGCCCCCGCACGGCCTGGAGGGAGGCCTGCTCGCACAGCGCGACGAGGCGGGGCGTGCTGAGGACGGGGACCTCACCCGTGTGCATGGCGACGGCGGTGTCGTCGTGGGTGACGTCGAGGACCACGCTGGCAGCCAAGCCGAGTTGGAGAGGCACCCGGGTACAGTACGGCGATACGTGTCCGGCGGGCGAAAATCTCGGGATCCCCGCGCGGCCACCGTCCCGAGCCGCTCGCCGCCCCCGTCCCGACCGCCCACCGAACGAGAGGTCGCCGTGCTCGACGACGCCACCATCCAGCGCACCCTCGCCGCCGCCCTCCGCACCGGCGGAGACTTCGCCGAGGTGTTCGTCGAGGACAAGCGCTCGTCGTCGGCCATGCTCGACGACGGCCGGGTCGAGGAGCTGTCCTCGGGGCGCGACCGGGGTGCCGGCATCCGCGTCGTGGTCGGCGAGACCACCGGCTTCGCCCACACCGCCGACCTGTCCGAGGAGGGCCTGCGGGCCGCGGCCGAGGCTGCGGCGGCGGCCGCCCGCTCGGGTGGGGGCGGTGTGCGCGAGGTGGCGCTCACCCGGCGGGAGGCGCCGCGGCCCAACGACGTCGCGGTGCTGCCCGAGACGGTGGCGAAGGGCGCCAAGGTGGAGCTGCTGCGCCGGGCCGACGAGGCCGCCCGGTCGGCGGGCGGCGCCGTCCGCCAGGTGCGGGCCCGCTACGGCGACTCCCGCCGCCGCATCCTGGTCGCCAACAGCGAGGGGGTGCTGGCCGAGGACGACCAGGTCCGCACGCTGTTCGTCGTCTCGGCCGTCGCCGTCGGCGACACCGGCATGCAGACCGGCTACGAGTCGCTCGGCCGCACCGTCGGCTTCGAGCTGTTCGACCGCTACGACGTCGAGCAGATCGCCCGCGCGGCCGCCGAGCGGGCGCTGACCAAGCTGAAGGCCCGGCCGGCGCCGTCGGGGACGATGCCGGTGGTCATCGGGCCCGGCGGGGGCGGCGTGCTGTTCCACGAGGCCTGCGGCCACGGCCTGGAGAAGGACCTCGTCGACAAGGGCGCCTCGGCCTTCGCCGGCCGCCTCGGCGAGCAGGTGGCCTCCCCGCTGGTGACGCTGGTCGACGACGGCACGATGGCCGAGGAGTGGGGCTGCTTCGCCATCGACGACGAGGGCACCCCGGCCCGGCGCAACGTGCTCATCGAGGACGGCGTGCTCACCGACTACATGTGGGACGTGCTGCGGTCCCGCAAGGCGGGGCGGGCGGTCAGCGGCAACGGACGCCGGCAGAGCTACCAGCACCTGCCGATGGTCCGCATGACCAACACCTACCTGGTCGCGGGGCGGGACGACCCCGACGACATCGTCGCCTCCACCGAGAGGGGCGTGTACGTGGCGTCCCTGGGCGGCGGCCAGGTCAACACCGCGAGCGGCGACTTCGTCTTCGGGATGACCGAGGCCTACCTGATCGAGGACGGCCGCATCACCGAGCCGCTGCGCGAGGGCAACCTCATCGGCAACGGGCCGAAGGTGCTGCGCGACATCGACGCCGTGGGCAACGACTTCGCCATGGGCAAGCCCGGCACCTGCGGCAAGGACGGCCAGGGCGTCCCCGTCGGCGACGGCGTGCCCACCCTGCGGGTGCGCGCGCTGACCGTCGGCGGCACGGCGGCGTGAGGCGTCCGTCCACGGCCGGCGCCGTGGCCGGCACCCGGGGCGGCGGGGCGCCCGCTGCGGACGCCGCACCGCTCGAGGTCGCGGACCGGGTCGTGGCCATGGCCCGCGGCGACGAGCAGCTCGAGGCCTACGTCGTGCGCTCCACCGAGACCCGGGTGCGCGTCCACGGCGGCGACGTCGAGCAGCTCGTGGTGGCCGGCTCGGTCGGGGTCGGGGTGCGGGTCGTGCGCGACGGCCGACAGGGCTTCGCGTCGTGCGGCACGGTCGATCTGGACGCCGTCGCCGAGGCCGTGGCCGAGGCCCGGGACAACGCGGCCCACGGCGAGCCCGACGAGGCGGCCGGCCTGCCCGAGCCCGACGGCGTCGAGCCGCGGGCGCTCGACCTCTGGCACCCGAGCTACGCCGAGGTGCCCCTGGGCGACAAGGTCGCGCTCGCCCTCGAGCTCGAGCGCGCCGTCGTCGGCGGCGATCCCCGCATCACCGGTGTCGAGTCGTGCGACTACGAGGACTGGCGCACCGAGGTGGCCGTCTGCTCGACCACCGGCGTCCGCCGCGCCGCCCGGGAGACCGGCGGCGAGCTCGTCGCCTGGTCGCTCGCCGGCGACGGCGACGACCTGCAGGCTGGCTTCGGCTTCTCGTTCGGCCGGTCGTTCGACGACCTCGACGTCGAGGCCGCCGCCCGCGACGCCGTCGAGCGGGCCGTGCGGATGCTGGGCGCCACCAAGCCCCCGTCCGGCCGCCTGACCGTCGTGCTCGACCCGTGGGTGACCGCCCAGCTCCTCGGCGTCGTCGCCGAGATGCTCGCCGGCGACGAGGTGGTGAAGGGCCGGTCGCCGTTCGCCGGCCGGGTGGGCGAGCAGGTGGCGTCGCCGCAGGTGACCCTCGTCGAGGACCCGACCGACCCCCGCCACTGGGGCGCCTCGCCCGTCGACGCCGAGGGCCGCGCCACCCGCCGGGTGCCGCTGGTGACCGCCGGGGTGCTGGACGGCTTCGTCCACTCCACCTGGACCGCCCGCCGGACGGGCGCCGAGCCCACCGGCTCCGCCGTGCGGTCCGGGCACGCCTCGACGCCGGTCGCCGGGTGCCGGGCGGTGTCCCTGGCACCGGGTGGCGCCGACCCCGCCGAGCTGGTCGCCGGCGTCGACGACGGCGTCCTCGTCCACGACGTCAGCGGGCTGCACTCGGGGGTCAACCCGGTCTCGGGCGACCTGTCCACCGGCGCCGAGGGCCGGCGCATCCGGAACGGCGAGGTGGCCGAGCCGCTGCGCGAGTTCACGATCGCCTCGACGCTGCCGCGGCTGCTGCACGACGTCGTCGCCGTGGGCTCCGACCTGACGTGGCTGCCGGCGGGCGCGGCCGGCGTGACGCTGGTCGTCGCCGACGTGACGGTGTCGGGGGCCTGACGGTCCCCCGGGGGAGGACGGAGGACCGATGACCCACGCAGACGAGCACGAGCTGCTCGACCTGGCGACGAAGGTGGCCGCCGAGGCGGCCCCCGGCGAGCAGGTCGAGGCGTTCGTCGGCAGCTCGACGACGACGAGCGTGCGGGTGCACGGCGGCGAGGTCGAGTCGCTGACGCAGGCCACGACCTCCGGCATCGGCGTGCGGGTCGTGCGCGACGGGCGCCAGGGGTTTGCCTACGCCGGCTCGCTCGACCCCGACGTCGTGGCCGGCGTGCTCGCCGAGGCACGTGACAACGCCGCCTACGCCGAGCCCGAGGAGTGGATCGGGCTGGCCGAGCCCGACGGCGTCGAGCCGCCCGAGGTCGAGCTGTGGCGCGACGAGCTGGCCGCCATGCCGGCCGATCGCAAGGTCGCCCTGGCGCTCGAGCTCGAGCGCGCGGTGCGGTCCCGCGATCCCCGCATCTCGGGGGTGCGGGTCGCGCAGTGGGGTGACGGCGCCGGCGCAGCCGCGGTGGCCACATCGACCGGCATCGCGGTGTCCGGGCGCTCGACCGTCTGCCACCTGTCGGTGCAGGCGCTGGCGGCCGACGGCGACGAGACCCGCACCGGCTACGGCGTGTCGGTCGGGCGCCGCCCCGACGAGGTCGACCTCGCCGAGGCGGCGGACGACGCCGCCGAGCGGGCCACCCGCCTCCTCGGGGCGGTGCAGCCCGACAGCGGGCCGATCACGCTCGTGCTCGAGCCGCAGATGGCCGCCGCCCTGCTCGGCGTCGTGGCGAGCACGCTCACCGGCGAGGCGGTGCTCAAGGGGCGCTCGCCCTTCGCCGACCGGGTGGGCGAGCGGATCGCCTCACCGCTCCTCACGCTGCACGACGACCCGACGGACCCCCGCTCGCTGGGCGCCGACACCCATGACGGCGAGGGGCTGGCCACGCGGCGGGTGCCGCTCGTCGAGGACGGCGTCCTGCAGGGGTTCCTGCACAACACGATGACCGGCCGGCGCGCCGGCGTGCCCTCGACGGCATCGGCCGTGCGCGGGTTCCGCACGACCCCCGGCGTCGGTGCCCAGGCGCTGGTCGTCGGGTTGGGGGAGGGGACCCTCGAGGACCTGGTGTCGGAGGTCGACCACGGCCTGCTCGTGCAGTCGATGAGCGGGCTCCACTCGGGGGTCAACCCGGTGTCGGGCGACTTCTCGGTCGGGGTCGAGGGCCTGCTCGTGCGGGACGGCGCCCTGGCCGAGCCGGTCCGGGAGGCCACCGTCGCCTCGACGCTGCAGCGGATGCTGCTCGACGTGGCCGCCGTCGGCGGCGAGCGGGAGTGGACGCCCGGGGGCACCGGCGCCGCCGCGCTGGTCGTCCCCGGGGTGATGTTGAGCGGCCGGTGACGGAGCCGACACCCGGCGCGGTCCGGGTTGCGCGCCGTCCGCCCGTGCATGACGATGCGTCACCCGGTGGCTCCCGCCACCCACGAGACTGACCAGCGACGGGGACCGTGTCGATCCTTCACGCCATCATCCTGGGCATCACCCAGGGCCTGTCGGAGTACCTGCCCATCTCGTCGTCGGGGCATCTCGTGCTGGTGCCCTGGCTGTTCGGCTGGGACGACTTCGGCGGCGACGCCTCGCTCGAGAAGACCTTCGACGTCGCCCTGCACGTCGGCACCCTCGGCGGGGCCATCGCCTACTTCCGCCGGGACCTGCTGCGGCTGGTCCGGGCGGCGTTCACCGCACCGAAGACCAAGGACGGGCGCCTGGCCTGGCTGATCGCGCTCTCGGCGGTGCCGGCGGCGGTCGTCGGCGGGCTGTTCGCCGACACCATCGAGGAGAACACCGACCGCATCTGGATGATCGCGGTCATGCTGATCGTCGGCGCGCTGCTGCTGGGCTTCGCCGACGGCACCCGGGGCAAGCGCACCATCGACGAGGTCTCGCTCACCGACGCCGTCGCCATGGGCATCGGCCAGGCGATCGCCCTGCAGCCGGGCGTGTCGCGCTCGGGCGTGACCATCACGGTGGGCCGGTTCGTCGGCCTCAGCCGCGACGGCGCGGCGCGGTTCGCGTTCCTGATGAGCCTGCCGATCACCGCCGGCGCGCTCGTCTTCAAGTGGTTCGACGTGCAGGGCGAGGGCGGCATCCCCGCGGACATGCGGGCGGCGTTCCTCTGGGGGATCGTCTCCTCGGCGATCACCGGCTACATCGCGGTGTGGGGCACGCTGCGGCTCATCCGCACGCAGTCGTTCGCGCCGTTCGTGCTCTACCGCCTGGTGCTCGGCGTGGTGATCCTCCTGCTGCTCGCCGTCGGCTTCCGCAGCTAGGGCGGGCTACGGCCCGGACAGCGCCAGCGCGACCGTCCCGCCGGCCGCGGCCCACGCCACCCGGGCGGCGTCCTCCCGGGGCACGGCGACGGTCACCCCGGCGTCGCCGACGTCGACCACCGTTGCGCCCTCGACGACCGGGAAGGCCGGGGCGCCGCCGGGCGCGGCGTCGGCGCCGGCGGCGGGGAGCACGGCCAGCACGTCGACCCGGTCGCCGACCGCCAGCGGCGGGGTGGGCTGGGCACCGGCGGGCACGGCGACCGCCCGCTCGCCCCGGCCGAGCAGGGCGGCGACCCCGGTCACGCCGTGCGGCGCCAGGCGGCCCGCCTGCAGCGGCTCGCCGGCGACGATCGGGTGGCGGACGACGGCGCCGGCGGGCACCTCGTCGAGCGGCTCGCCCGCGAGCAGGCCCGTGGGGAGGTGGCGCAGCTCGGCCGCGCCCGGCTCGACGAGCTCGCCGGGGGCGAGGTCGCGGGTGGCGACCGCCACGGCGCGGGTTCGCCCCCAACGGTCCCGAGCGGCGTCCGCGGCGTCGGCCAGGGCGAGGACGGTCAGGGCGGTGGCGACCGCCAGGACGCCGGCGGCGACCCGGCGCACGGTCGGCCGGGCGAGCGCGCGCCGGGCGCGCACGGGCAGGTCGAGGGCGAGGGGTCGGGGTGACACGGCTTGCCTCCGCGCGTCGAGGGAACGAGCGGGGGAAGCCGGCCGGCACGCTAGCGCACCGGGGCGGGGGCGGCGGGCACCGCGGCCCGCCGCCGGCTCAGTCGGCGGCCGCCGCGGCGGTGGACTCGCTGCCCGACGACGAATCGCTCGACGAGTCGCCGGACGAGGACCCGTTGCCCGACGAGGAGGAGCGGCTGTCGGTCTTGTAGAAGCCGCTGCCCTTGAACGAGATGCCGACGGGCGAGAAGACCTTCTTCAGCGCGCCCGAGCAGGAGGGGCAGGTGGTGAGGGGTGCGTCGGAGAAGGACTGGACCACCTCGTGGAGCTCCCCGCAGTCGGTGCAGCGGTATTCGTACGTGGGCATCTGATCTCCGAATCGGTTCCGGCTGGCCGACCGGCCGCGCCGACGATCGGCTCTTAGCACTCGCGGCCGGAGAGTGCCAAGCCTAGCGGTCCGCTGGCGGGCCATCCCACCTGGGGCCCTACGATCCGCCGCCGTGCCCGTCGCGTCGCTCGCCCCCGGCGGGGCGGCCCTGCTGATCGCCGCCTCCTACCTGGTCGGGACGTTCCCCACCGCGCTGCTCGTCGCGGGCCGGCGGGGCGTCGACCCGACGCGGGCCGGCTCGGGGAACCCCGGCGCCACCAACGTGGCCCGGACCGCCGGGCGCCGGGCCGGCGCCGTCGTGCTGGTGGGCGACGCGGCCAAGGGGGCGCTGCCGGCCGCGGCGGGGTGGGCGCTCGGCGGCCACGGGGTCGGCGTCGCCTGCGGCGTCGCCGCCGTCGTCGGCCACGTGCTCCCGATCACCCGGGGCTTCCGGGGCGGCAAGGGCGTCGCCACCGGCGCCGGCATGGCCGCCGTGCTGCACCCGCTCGCCGCGCTGGCCGCCGTGGCCGCGTTCGGGCTCGTCGTCGCCGGGACCCGGATCGTCTCGGCGGGGTCGATCGCGGCCACCGCCGTGCTGCCGGCGGTGGCCGCCGCGCTCGGCGCCCCGGGGCGCGAGGTCGCCGGCCTGGCGCTGTGCGCGGCGCTCGTCGTCGCCCGCCACCGCGACAACCTCCGGCGCCTGCGGGAGGGGCGCGAGCCCCGGGTCGGGGCCGCCCGGGCCCGCCCGCCGGGCGGGGGGCGCGCGGCCGGGTGAGCACCGCGGCCGGCCGGTGACTACCGTGCCCGCCGTGCGGGCCAGGGACGGCACCCGGGACGGGACCGCGGTCCCGGGCGGGTAGAACGGACAGGACGGAGGAGGCGCTCGATGGCGAACGTGGTCCGCAAGGCGGTCATCCCCGCGGCGGGGCTCGGCACCCGCTTCCTGCCGGCGACCAAGGCGCAGCCCAAGGAGATGCTGCCGGTGGTCGACAAGCCGGCGATCCAGTACGTGGTCGAGGAGGCCGTGCGGGCCGGCATCGAGGACATCCTCATCATCACGGGCCGCGGCAAGCGCAGCCTCGAGGACCACTTCGACCGGTCGATCGAGCTGGAGGTGGCCCTCGAGCAGGCCGGCAAGCACGAGCAGCTCCACGAGGTGCGGGGGCTGGCCGACCTGGCCGACATCCACTACGTCCGCCAGGGCGAGGCCCGGGGCCTGGGCCACGCCGTGTCGGTGGCCCGCAAGCACGTCGGCGACGAGCCCTTCGTCGTCATGCTCGGCGACGACATCATGGACGAGCGCTCGACCGTCCTCGAGGACATGATCGACGTCTTCGGCCGCACCGGCAGCTCGGTCGTGGCCTTCAAGGCGTTCCCGATCGAGGAGATCTCGTCCTACGGCTGCGCCGACCCCGAGGCCACCGACGACGACCGGCTCGTGCGCCTCCGGGGGATCGTCGAGAAGCCGAGCCCGGACGAGGCCCCCTCGAACCTGGCCGTCATGGGCCGCTACCTGTTCACGAGCGACATCTTCGACGCCCTCGACCGCACGAAGCCGGGCGTCGGGGGCGAGATCCAGCTCACCGACGCCATCGCCATCCTGCTCGCCGAGCAGACCGTCTACGGGTACGTGTTCGACGAGGGCCGGTTCGACATCGGCAAGAAGCTCGACTACCTGCGGGCCACGGTCGAGCTGGCGCTCGACCGCGACGACCTCGGCCCCGAGTTCCGCGCCTACCTGGCCGAGATGGTCCGCCGCCGCGGCATCGTCTGAGCGGGCACGCCGTGATCCCGCTGGAGGAGGCCGTCGCCCACGTCCTCGGCGGGTGCGCGCCGCTGCCGCCCCGCACCGTGCCCGCGGCGGCGGCGGCCGGGCTGGTCCTCGCCGGCGACGTCGTGGCCGCCGAGGCCGTGCCGCCGTTCGCCAACACCGCGATGGACGGCTACGCCGTGCGGGCAGCCGACACCGCCGGCGCGCCGGTCGTGCTGCCGGTCGTCGCCGAGGTCGCCGCCGGGCACCCCGCGGACCGGCCGCTCGGGCCCGGCGAGGCCGTGCGCATCTTCACCGGGGCGCCGCTGCCGGAGGGCGCCGACGCGGTGGTCATGGTCGAGCGGACCGAGCGGCTCGAGGGCGGCCGGGCCGTGCGGATCGAGGTCGAGGCCCGTCCGGGAGACCACGTGCGGGCCCCGGGGGAGGACCTGCGGCCCGGCGACCGGCTGTTCGGCCCGGGCGACGAGCTGACCCCGGCCCGCATCGGCGTGCTGGCGTCGCTCGGCGTCGGCGAGGTCCGCGCCCACCCCCGCCCCCGGGTCGGCGTGCTGTCGACGGGGGACGAGCTGGTCGAGGGCCCCGGCCCGCTGCGGCCGGGCCAGATCCGCGACAGCAACCGCCCGACCCTGCTCGCCCTCGCAGCGGCGGCGGGCTTCGAGCCCGTCGACCTCGGCCACGTCCCCGACGACGAGGAGGCGATCACGGCGGCGTTCGAGCGCGGGGCCGCCGGGTGCGACGCCGTGCTGTCGAGCGGCGGGGTGTCGATGGGTGACACCGACCTGGTCAAGGTCGTGCTCGACCGGCTCGGGCGCATGCGGTGGATGCAGGTCGCCATCCGCCCGGCCAAGCCGCTGGCCTTCGGCGTCGTCCCCGGGCCCGGCGGTCGGGAGGTGCCGGTCTTCGGCCTGCCCGGCAACCCGGTCTCGTCGATGGTGAGCTTCGCCCTCTTCGCCCGGCCCGGGCTGCGCCGCATGGCCGGCCACCGGGACGACCGGCTCCACCTCCCCCGTTTCCGGGCCGTGGCCACCGAGCCGCTGCGCCGCCGGCCCGACGGCAAGGTCCACTTCGTGCGGGTGGCGGTCTCCTCCGACGAGGACGGCCGCCTGCAGGTGCGGTCCGCCGGCGGCCAGGGCTCCCACCAGCTGGGGGCCATGGCCCGGGCCGACGGCCTGGCCGTGCTGCCCGACGGCGAGGGCGCGGCGGCCGGCGACGAGGTGGCCGTGCTGCTGCTCGGCGAGCCCCGCGGCGGCGCCGGCGCGCCGGCGCCGCCGGCCCCCTAGGCTGGCCCCGTGACCGAGCCCCTGGCCGACGGGTACGGACGGGTCCACCACGACCTGCGCATCTCGGTCACCGACCGCTGCAACCTCCGCTGCACGTACTGCATGCCGGCCGAGGGCATGACCTGGCTGCCGCGGTCGGAGGTGCTCACCTTCGAGGAGATCGAGAGGGTCGCCCGGGTCTGCGTCGAGCGCTTCGGCATCGACGGCATCCGGCTCACCGGCGGTGAGCCCACCGTGCGGGCCCACCTGCCGGTGCTGGTGGCCAAGCTGGCCGCGCTGCGGGTCGGCGGCACCGGCCCGCCGGTCGACCTGGCCCTGACCACCAACGGCGCCACGCTCCGGTCCGTCGCCGCCGACCTGGTCGCCGCCGGGCTCCGGCGGGTGAACGTCTCGCTGGACACCTTGCGGCGCGACCGGTTCGTCGCGCTCACCCGCCGGGACGAGCTCGACCACGTGCTCGAGGGCATCGACGCCGCGGTCGAGGCGGGGCTGGCCCCGGTGAAGGTGAACGTCGTCGTCATGCGGGGCGTCAACGACGACGAGGTGGTCGACCTGGCCGCGTTCGGCCGCGAGCGGGGCGTCACCGTCCGGTTCATCGAGTGGATGCCCCTCGACGCCGACCGGCGCTGGTCGGCCGAGGCGGTCGTGAGCCAGGACGAGATCGTGGCCGCCATCGACGCGGTCTGGCCGCTCGAGCCGCTGGTGCGGGGCCACGAGCCCGCCGAGCGGTTCGCCTACCGCGACGGGCGGGGCGAGGTCGGGGTCATCCCGTCGGTCACGCGGCCGTTCTGCGCCTCGTGCGACCGCGTCCGGCTCACCGCCGAGGGGCAGCTGCGGGCCTGCCTGTTCGCCGTCGACGAGGTCGACCTGCGGGCGCTGCTGCGGGGCGGGGCGTCGGACGACGAGCTGGCCGAGGCCGTGCGGCGGTGCGTCGCGGCCAAGTGGGCCGGCCACGCGATCGGGCAGGTGCAGTTCGTGCGCCCGCCGCGCAGCATGTCCCAGATCGGCGGCTGAGCGGGCGGCTCGCGGGCACCCCCTGCCCGGGGTCTAGTCTGGCGCCATGCCGGACCGCGGACTGACGCACCTCGACCCGCTCGGGCGGGCGCGCATGGTCGACGTGACGCCCAAGGAACCGACCCATCGGCGGGCCGTCGCCCGCGGGCGGGTGCACATGAAGTCCGAGACGGCGTCGCTCGTCGCCCGGGGGGCGATCGCGAAGGGCGACGTGCTGGCGGTGGCCCGGGTGGCGGGCATCCAGGCCGCCAAGCGGACGCCCGACCTGATCCCCCTCTGCCACCCGCTGCTGGTCGGCTCCGTCCTCGTCAACTTCCGGATCGAGGACGACTACATCGAGGTCGAGGCCCACGTCGAGACCGTCGACCGCACCGGTGTCGAGATGGAGGCGCTGACGGCCTGCACGGTGGCCTGCCTCACCATCTACGACATGTGCAAGTCCTCCGACCGGACGATGCACATCGGCGACATCGCCCTGTGGGAGAAGACGGGCGGGCGCAGCGGCCCGTTCCGCCGCGACGGCTTCTCCGACGGGACCGACGCCACCCTCTGAGGTCGGGCGGCCGGCGCGCCCGGCGGCGGTGGCGCCGGTGAAAGGCGCAGGTCAGCCGGCATCCACCCGCGACCGCGGCCCCTCCCTTATCGTGCCCTCAGCGATGGTCGGAGAGTGATGCCGTGGTCGTCTTCCTGCTACTCGGGGTGGTCTGGGCGGCAGTGCTCGTGCCCCCCTGGCTCCAGAGCCGGCGGGAGGCGCGCTCCGTCGCGTCGATCAGCTCGTTCCGCAGCCAGCTGTGGTCGCTCCAGCGGGCCACCCCCCACTACGACGCCGACACCTACACCACCTACACCGGCGAGGACGAGGCCGTGGAGGTCCTCGGCGACGCCGAGGTCGACGACCTCGACGCCGTGGACGCGCCGTCCGTGCCCCTGGCACCCCCGGTGCCGCCGGTGCGCCGCCGCCGGGCGGCCTACCGCCGCCGCCGCCGGGTGCTGGGCACGCTGCTCCTGTCGACGCTCGGCTTCGCCGTGCCCGCCGTGCTGGTGGGCTGGCCGTGGACCGTCGCCGTCACCGTGTCCGGTGCCCTGCTCGCCACCTACGTCGCGCTGCTGGTGCGCCTGGCCCGCCGGGAGCTCGAGCGAGCCCAGAAGGTCCGGTACCTGACGCCCATCCGGCCGCCCCGGCCGGCGGTGGTCGTCATCTCCGACCGCGCCGCCCAGTGACGCCGAGCGACGAGGCGGCCGGGTCGCCGGCCGACCGACTGCGCGACCAGGTCGCCGCCATCGAGGCCCACCTCGAGGGGGCCAACACGGCCCGCGAGCGCGCCCTCGCCGCCACCCGCCGGGTCATCCGGGCCGCGGGCTCCAGCATCCGGGCCGTCCACCGGCTCGACCCCGGGGCCGCCGCGGCGCTGGCGGCCGAGTCCGAGGCCGCGCTGCGCGACGCCCAGCGGGAGCTGGAGCCCTACCCGGCGGTCGCCCACGCCGGGTTCCTCCACGACGCCGAGAAGGAGTACGTCGAGGCCCGGGCGGTCATGGCCCTCGTGGCCGGCGACCCGGTGCCGGGCCCCGAGGCGCTGGCGGTGTCCCCGACCGCGTGGATGCGGGGTGTGGCCGAGGCGGCGAGCGAGCTGCGGCGCCACCTGCTCGACCGCCTCCGGGCCGGCGAGGTGCAGCGGGCCGAGGCGCTGCTCGGGCGCATGGAGGACGTGTACGACGCGCTGGTGGTCGTCGACTACCCCGACGCCCTGACCGGCGGCCTGCGGCGCACGCTCGACGCCCTCCGGGCGGTGCTGGAGCGCAGCCGCGGCGACGTCACGACGAGCGCCCTCCAGCTGCGCCTCCAGCAGGCCATCGAGCGGGGCGGACGCCCCTGAGGCGATGTCGTGACCTGCGGGAGGCCGCGCTACGATGAGCGGTCCCCGTGGGGGTGTAGCTCAGCTGGCTAGAGCGCTTCGGTCGCATCGAAGAGGCCGTGGGTTCGAATCCCATCACCTCCACCCGACCGGCGTCCCGGACGGCGTCCCGCCGTCCGGGACGTGTCGTCTCTGCGGGCTGACGCCCACCGCGTGCGGGTCACGTCCTCGGGTCGAGCACGACGGCCTCGCAGGCGTCGCAGAAGCGCGCCCCACGAGCCCGGGGCGTCGCGATCCTGGATGTGAACACCGCCCGGGCTCCACGCACCGGGTGAGATCCGGGAACCGCCGGCCACAGACGGGGACGTGGTGCGTCGCCCGGTTCCCACCAGAGGGGAGGGCCGGCGTGCAGGATCCGCCCGTGGCGCATCCCGTGCCCACAGAACGGGCAGGCCCTCGGATCCGGTGTGTGCCTCGGGCCACCCCGGCCTCTATGCTTGGGGGCGTCTGGTCTCCCGTCTGCACGGCGGTGGCGCGGCCTGGTCCGGGCTGTGCCAGGAGAAGCCAGAGCCGGACACAGACTTCTCTCCCTGGGTCACGAAGGACGACGACGGGGGCACGGCGCGACAGCGCCGCGTCGACATACATGGATCAGGCCACCCGAGCTTTGGAGGCCGCTGCCTGGGCAGCGGTCGACGGCATCGCAACAGACGAGCAGCTCGCGCTGCTGGAGGGGAACCCCTACGGCTGGCGGCGCGCGCTCGAGCGGATGCTCGACGAGGTCGAGGAGCACCTCGACTCGGCGCGCGAGATCACCGGCCCCGAGCGCGACCAGGTCGTCGCCGACCTCGAGTCCGACCTCGCCCGCCTCGAGATCGCCTACGACCGGCTGGTGGGGGCGCCCGATCCGACCGCCGCCGTGCTGGTCGCGCCCGATCCGCCGGGCGAGGTGCGCCTGCAGGGCTCCTGGTCGGCCAACGAGGTCGTCGTGTGGGCCGCCGGTCCCGAGGCGCCGCCCGCCGGCCAGGACGAGCTGTCCGAGCGGCTCGAGCGCCTGGGCGGGCCCGCCGTCGGCTGGATCCAGCACCGGGGCGTGCCGCTGCCCGACGGCGAGCGGGCCGCCGCGCTGTCGATCCCGGTCGCCGACGCGCTCGGCTGGCTCGTCGCCGTCGCCGGTGGCCTGGGCGGCGACGAGGTGGGCTCGAGCCTCGTCTGGCTCGGCCGCGTGGCCGTCGAGGCGGTCCGCATGGTCGCCCGGGGCGCCATCCTGCCCGTGCTGCGCACCAACCGCCGGCCCGACGGCCGCTCGCTCGACCTGCACGTCCGCTGGATCCCCGTCGACGCCGACCGCGAGGTGTCCGAGATGCTCGCCGGGTCGATGCCGGGGCCGGTCGTGGCGCTCGCCCGCTCCGACGGCCGGGCCGTCGTGCTCGAGGTCATGCGGGCGGTCGTCGACGCCATCGCCTCCGACGCCGCGGCCCGGGTCGAGCTGCCGGCACCGCCGCCGGTCGTCCGCACCGGCCACGACGTCGCCGAGGCCTTCGTCACCCGGCTCGACGGTTCGACGTTCGTCGCGCCGCTCCCCGCGGGCCTGGAGGTCTCCAAGCGGCTCGACCGGTGGATCAAGCCGGTCACCGGCGCCGGCCACACCCGGCTCGTCGTGCAGCTCGACCCGCCGGACTCCGGCGGCGCCTGGTTCCTGTCGGTGTACGCGCCCGGCACCGAGGGCGGTCTCGTGCCGATCGAGCAGGCCATCAACGGCAACCGGGCCGCCAAGCCCCTGGCCGACGACCTGACCCGGCTGGAGCGGCTGTACCCGCCGCTCCTGCGGGGCGGGGGCCAGCGGCGGGGCCAGACCTACCTGAGCCAGGCCGAGGCCTGGGAGCTCATGACCTCGACCGGCGCGTCGCTCGAGGCCGCCGGGTTCGACGTGCGGGTGCCCGCGCTGTCCCGCCGGCGCCCGACCCCGGCGCTGCGCCTGACCGCCGAGCCCGCGGGCGACACCGTCGTCGGCGCCAACCAGCTCAGCAACGTGCGCTGGTCGGCGGTCTTCGACGACGTCGAGCTGACCGCCGAGGAGATCGCCCGGCTGGCCAGCGAGGCCCGTCCGCTGGTCAAGTCCCGGGGCAGGTGGGTCGAGCTCGACCGGGCCGACCTCAAGGAGGCCGCCGCGGCGCTGGCCGAGCGGGCCGGGACCACCCAGATGTCCGGGGCCGAGATCCTGCGCTACGCCGTCGGCCTCGAGGGCAGCCCGCTGGCCGGCGGGGTGTCGGTCGCCGGGCAGGGCTGGGCGACCGACCTGCTGGAGAGGGCCCGCCAGGCCCCCACCGAGCCGGTCACCGAGCCCGAGGGGTTCACGGGCAAGCTGCGCTCCTACCAGGCCGAGGCCCTCGCCTGGCTCGGCTTCCTCGACGCCGTCGAGCTGGGCGGCTGCCTCGCCCTCGACATGGGCCTCGGCAAGACGCCCACCGTGCTGGCCCACGTCCGCCGCACCCGCGACGAGGGCACCTCGCTCGTCGTCGCCCCGCCGGCCGTCGTCGGCAACTGGGCCACCGAGGCGGCGAAGTTCACGCCCGACCTGGAGGTCGTCGTCCACCACGGCGCCACCCGGGCCTCGGCGAGCGAGTTCGCGTCCGCCATCGAGGGCGCCGACCTGGTCATCACCACCTACGGCACGGCCGTGCGGGACGTCGAGACGCTGGCCGGGATCGAGTGGCGGCGACTCGTCCTCGACGAGGCGCAGGCCATCAAGAACCCCGCCAACGAGACCTCGCAGCAGCTGCGCCGCATCCCCGCCCGCATGAAGCTGGCGCTGACCGGGACGCCGATCGAGAACAGCCTGGGCGACCTGTGGTCGATCCTCGACTTCACCAACCCGGGCCTGGTCGGCCAGCGGGCCACCTTCATGGCCCAGCTGTCGGGCCCGGGCGAGGCGGCGCTGAAGGCGCTCAACGGCCTGCTCGTGTTCCGCCGCACCAAGGCCGAGCCCGAGGTGGCCGCCGAGCTGCCCGACCGCATCGACGAGCTGGACCACTGCAGCATGACCAGCGAGCAGATCGGCCTCTACCAGGCCGTGCTCGACCGCCTGGTCAAGGACACCTCCAGCAGCGAGCCGCGCGACAAGCGGCAGGGGGCGATCCTGGCCGCCATCACGGCGCTCAAGCAGATCTGCAACCACCCGGCCGCCTACCACGACGACGGCCGGCCGCTGAAGGGCCGGTCCGGCAAGCTGGCCCGGCTGGAGGAGATCGTCGAGCAGGTGTTCGCCGCCGGCGAGAAGGTCCTGATCTTCACCCACTTCGCCGAGTGGGGGAAGCGCCTCGCCGAGTACCTGACCGAGGAGACCGGCGTCCCGGTCGACTGCTACCACGGTGGCCTGCCGCGGGGTCAGCGCGACCGGATCATCCAGGACTTCCAGACCCGCGAGGGCCCGGGTGCGCTCGTGCTGTCGCTCAAGGCCGGCGGCACCGGCCTCAACCTGACCGCTGCCAACCACGTCGTGCTCTACGACCGCTGGTGGAACCCGGCGGTCGAGGACCAGGCCCGCGACCGCGCCTGGCGGATCGGCCAGACCCGGACGGTCATCTCGCACCGTCTGGTCTGCCCGGGCACGGTCGACGAGCGGGTCGAGGAGGTCGTCGCCGGCAAGCGCTACATCGCCGACCTGGTGCTGCCGAAGTCGAGCTCGCTGGCCGACCTCGACGCCGACCAGCTGCGCACCGCCCTCGGCATCCGGCCCGACGCCCTGCTGACCGAGGACAACGGCTCGTGAGCCGCGCGCCGGGCCGGCCGCGACCGGAGGACCTCCCGTGAACGCCGAGAACCAGCAGCAACAGCAAAAGCAGCAGCCCCGCAAGCCCTCCCGGTCCCGCCGGCGCCGCCAGGCCGCCAAGGCCAAGAAGCGGCGCGTCGACCTGTGGCGGCCGGTG
The DNA here is from genome assembly GCA_035304465.1 of Acidimicrobiales bacterium. GTDB lineage: Bacteria > Actinomycetota > Acidimicrobiia > Acidimicrobiales > VFJN01 > ZC4RG19. Next base: position 21,745 of record DATGPY010000200.1, read on the forward strand.
CCGCCGCTGCCCGAGGTCGAGCCCATCTCGCCCACGCAGGACCCCACCGCGCTGCTGCGGTCGCTCGGCGATCCGCCCTCGCCGATGCCGGGCGCGGCGGAGATCGCCATCGCCCAGGTGATCGACAAGGCCGCCGGCCTGGCCACCGCGCTGGCCGCGGCCGGCGGGCTGCTCGCCCAGCCCGGCGACGAGGACGGCGACGGCGACGGCGACGGCTGAGCCGTCCCCGGACCCGGCCCGGAGCGGTCGGGTGGGGACGTGCGGCGCGCCAGCGACTAGAACCGGGATCCGCCGGGCCCGGCACCGCCCGCGCCCGGTCGCGACACGGAGGGGACGATCGATGGGCATCAACCAGCGGGCGCAGATCAGGATGACCGACGACGAGGTCGCCGAGTTCATCCGGCGCAGCCGGACCGCCACCATGGCGACCATCGGGCCGACCGGGGCGCCGCACGTCGTCGCCATGTGGTACGGCGTCCTCGACGGCCAGATCTGGTTCGAGACCAAGGCGAAGTCGCAGAAGGCGCAGAACCTGCGTCGCGACGACCGCATGACCGTCCTCATCGAGGACGGCCTCACCTACGACACCCTCCGGGGCGTGTCGCTGGAGGGCCGGGGCGTGATCGTCGACGACCCCGACGTCCTCTGGCAGGTGGGCCTGAGCGTGTGGGAGCGCTACACGGGCCCCTACACCGAGGAGCAGCGGCCGCTGCTGGAACGGATGCTGCACAACCGGGTCGCCG
>DATGPY010000201.1:0-2881 GCA_035304465.1 Acidimicrobiales bacterium
GCGGCTCTCGAGCTGGCGGAGCGCCCGGTGCAGGCGGCTCTTGACGGTGCCCTCGCTCACGCCGAGGGCCTCGGCGGTCTCGGCGGTGCTCCAGCCGAGCAGGTGGCGGCAGACGACGGCGCTGCGGTGCTTGACGTCGAGCGCGGCCAGCGCCTCGTGCAGGGCGGGGTCGACCGCGGCGGGGTCGTCGTCGTCCGCCGGCTGGTAGAGCCGGTGCAGCGACCGGCGGCGCCGCCGCAGCACCGAGGTGGCCCAGTTGACGGCCACCCGGTACACCCACCCCTCCGGCCGCTCGAGCCGCGACACCAGGTGCCAGCGCTCGTAGGCGCGGGCCATGGCCTCGTCGGTGGCGTCGGCGGCCAGGTCCGCGTCGCCCACGGCCAGGGCCACCGCCCGACCGATCCGGGTGCGGCCGGCGGCGTAGAAGGCGTCGAAGGCGCGCACGGCCGGTGCCGGCGCGTCGGCCGCCGGCTCGACGGCCTCGGCCGCGGGGGCGCGGGCTGCCGGGGTCACCTCTGTGCGGGCCCCGCCGTCGAGCGGCGGGGCCCCGAGCGTCACGTCCATGCCCCGTACACGCCGCCGGCCGGGCTCAGGTTCCATCGGCGCCGCCCGGGTCGAGCTCGGCGGCCCGGGAGGCCGCGGCCTCGGCCGCCGCGGCGTCGCCGTCGAGGGCGGCGGCGGCCGAGGCCAGCCGCCACAGCGCCGAGTCGAGCGGGTCCGCCGCGAGCAGCCCGTCGAGCTCGGTGCGCGCCTCGGCCACGTGGTGGGGTGCCCGGGTCGCCTCGGCCCGGGCGACGAGCAGGCGGGCCCGCTCCCGCCGGGCGATGGGATCCCCGGGCGAGACGGCCAGCGCGTCGTCGACCGCGGCCAGGCCGGCCCGGACGCCCTGCTGGTCGGCGATGCGGGCCCGGGCGTCGAGCAGGCGCAGGCGCACGACGTCGGGCCGCAGGCGCACCGCGGCGGCCGTCGCGTCGGCCGCCGCGGCACCGTCGCCGGCAGCCAGCGCGTCGGCGGCCCGGCGGGCGTGGCGGTCGGCGGCGACGTCCAGGACGCCGGCGACGAGCGCGGCCGCGGCGAGGGCCGCCAACCCGCCGGCGAGCGCCCGGGGCGCCGCCCGGGCCCGGACCGGCGTGCCGGCCGCGACCAGCACGACGCCGGCCAGCAGCCAGGCCAGGGGCTCGAGCTCGGCGAGCGGGAACAGGAAGAGGCCGCCGGCGACGTGGGCGACGAGCCCGGCACCGACCCCGGCCAGCCAGGGCTCGCCGGCGCGCACGACGGCGAGGACCGGCCGCCCCACCGCCACGACCAGCGCCACCCAGGCGGCGACCGCGGGCAGGCCGCCCGCCAGGGCCACGTCCAGGGGCGTGCTGTGCGCCCGGTCGGGCTGGGGGTCGCGGCCGTGCGCCCGCTCGTAGGCCGCGTCGACGCCGGTGGCGAAGGCGACGCGGTAGCCCTCGGGCCCGACGCCGAGCACCGGGTGGTCGGCGACGACCCGGCCGGCGACCCGCCACTCGTCGAGCCGGCCCCGGCCACCCGGCTCGGCGGGGTCGAACGTCGACGCGAGGCGCTCCCCCACCGGCCCGACCGCGACGAGCACCGCGGCCACCGCCACCGCCGCCGCGGCGGCCGGCCCGGCCGCCCGGCGGCGGCGGGCCAGGGCGGCGCGCAGCTCGGCCCGGTGGGCGGCCGCGACGACCACCGCGGCCACGGCGCAGCCCACCCAGGCGGCACGGGCGCCCGAGCCGACGAGGGCGACGGCCAGGCCGGCCGCCCCGACCCCGGCCGCGGCCCGCGCCGGGGCGCCCCAGGCGGCGTCGAGGGCGAGCCCCGTGAGCGGCGGCAGGAGCAGGGCCGCGGCGGCGCCGAGGTAGGCCGGTGAGCCGAGCGTGCCGCTCAGGCGGTCGGCGACGTCGAGGGCGGCGGGCTCCCAGCCGGCGGCCTCGGCGACCGCCACGCCGCCGACGCCGAGCCCGGCGACGACCAGCCCGACCGCCACCGGCCGCCGGTCGGCGGCGTCGGGCAGGGACTGCCCGGCGACGAGCGCCACCAGGGCGAGCGCCCAGGTGAGCACGCCGAGGTGGCGCTCGGGCGTGCCGACCCAGGCGTAGAGCCGGTCCTCGCCGAGCGCGGCGGCGAGGGCCAGCCAGGCGACGAGCGCCGCCGCCACGCCGGTCGGGGCGGGCGCCCACCGCAGTGGCCGCCGGGCGAGCACGACCGCGGCCCCGGCGGGGACGAGGACGGACACGGCGAGCCAGGTGGCCGGCCCGAACGGGTACCAGCCCCACGGGTCGACCGCCAGCAGCGCCGCGGGCGCGAGCGCCGCGAGCGGCCAGGCGGGCGAGCGGGGGCGCACGGGCGGGCGATGCTACCCGTGCCGGCGGGCGCCGGCGGGTCGCCCGTCAGCCCGTCAGGGCCGGGTCAGCCGACCGAGCCCTCCATCTGCAGCTCGATGAGCCGGCTCCACTCGACCGCGTACTCCATGGGCAGGGTGCGGGTGACCGGCTCGATGAAGCCGTTCACGATCATGCTCATGGCCTGCTCCTCGGAGAGCCCGCGGCTCATCAGGTAGAAGAGCTGCTCGTCGGCGACCTTCGACACGGTGGCCTCGTGGCCGATCTGCGCGTCGCGGGCCCCCACCTCCATGTAGGGGAAGGTGTCGCTGATCGAGTCCTCGTCGAGGATGAGCGCGTCGCACTGCACGTGGCTCTTGCAGCCGTAGGCGTCGTCCTCGACCCGCACGAGGCCCCGGTAGCTGGTGCGGCCACCGTCCTTGGAGATCGACTTGGAGACGATCTTCGAGCTGGTCTCGGGGGCGGCGTGGACCATCTTGGCCCCGGCGTCCTGGTGCTGGCCCGGCCCGGCGTAGGCGACCGAGAGCACC
>DATGPY010000202.1:0-9776 GCA_035304465.1 Acidimicrobiales bacterium
CCTCCTTGGACTCGAGGTGCGCCGCGGCGATGAGCTTCTCGGCCTCGCGCTTGGCCTCGTTGCGGTGCTCGTTGGCCTGCTCCTCGGCGAGCCGGAGCAGCTGCTCGACCCGGGTGCCGAGGCCGGAGAGCGTGGGCTGGGCCCGCTCCTCGAGCTGCTTGGCCTGCTCCGCGACCTTGCGCTCGAGCTCGGCGATGCGCTCGCGCGCGTCGCTGGTGCCGTTCTTGGCCTTGGACGCTGCCTCGGTCAGCTCGTCGATCCGAGCGTGCAGGCGTTCGATGTACATGTCCACCTGCGTGCGCTCGTAGCCCCGAAGCACGATGGTGAAGTCGGGAGTTCCGCCGTTGGCGGGAGACGGCGACGAGGTTGTGCCCATAGGCCCCCAACTATGTCAGACCCAGGGGGGTCCCTGAGCCGCCGAACGGTGTTCCGCCCCAGGTCGCGCGCTGCCCGTAACACGGGGGCTCGCACCTGGTGGCGCGGTAGCGACGGAGGGCGGCACCCCGCTCCCGGTCGACCGGAACTGAAACACGTTCTAGTGTAGGGCCGGTGGCCGCACGGCACCGCGGCGACGCGTGAGGAGCCCGAGATGACCAACCGCTACCCGTTCCCGATCCCGTTCGGCTGGTTCTGCGTCGGCTACCCGGAGGACTTCCCGGTGGGCCGCCCACGGCCCCTCTACTACTGGGCGACGCACCTGGTCGGCTGGCGTGACGAGGCCGGCGAGGTCCACGTGCAGGACGCCTTCTGCCCCCACCTCGGCGCCCACCTCGGGCACGGCGGCACCGTCGAGGGCTGCGAGATCCGGTGCCCGTTCCACGGCTGGCAGTTCGACGCCGACGGCAACAACACGCTCATCCCCTACAGCGAGCGGCTGAACCGCAAGGCGACCCTCCGCACCTACCCGACCGTCGAGCGCAACGGCCTCGTCTTCGCCTGGTACCACCCGCACGCCGAGGAGCCACGGTGGGAGGTCCCGGTGGTGGCCGAGCTGGACGACCCCGACTGGACCGCCGTCGGCCGCACCGAGTACACGATCGACGCCTGCTGGCAGGAGATGGCGGAGAACGCCGTCGACGCCGCGCACTTCCGCTACGTCCACAACACCGCCACGGTGCCGGAGCTCGAGGAGTACACGACCGGGTTCCCCGAGGCGGTCATGCGGTCCTCGCAGAAGTTCCCCACGCCCCGGGGCGTGGTCGAGGGGCGCATCGACAGCCACGCCTGGGGGCCGGGCATCTCGGTCGTCAACTTCAGCGGGATCGTCGACACGATCAACCTCGCCGTCACGACGCCCGTCGAGGCCGACCGGTGCGTCGTGCGGTTCAACTTCAGCGTCCGGACCATGGGCGACGACGACACGACCCGGCGGGTCGGCGAGGCCTTCGCCGCCGAGGTCGACAAGCAGGTGCGCGAGGACATGCCCATCTGGGAGCACAAGGCCCACCTGGTGCGTCCGGCCCTGGCCGACACCGACGGCCCGTTCATGAAGTTCCGCAAGTGGGCGGCGCAGTTCTACGCCGAGCCCGTCGCCGACGAGCGCCTCGTCTACCCGCCGCCGTTCTGGCCCGACCGGGTCGACGACGCCCCGGCCAAGGCGACCGCCGCGGCCCGCTGGACGGGCGAGGCCGGCACCGGGGGCTGACCTCACAGGGGCCCCGGTGGCGGGCCTCGCCGCCGCCGGCGATCGGTAGCGTCCAGGGTGTGCCCGCCCTGCACGACCACGGGCCCGAGCCCGCCCTGGAGGCCGCCACGGCCGCCGACCCGGCCGTCGCCGTGGAGGTGCTGGCCGCGCTCGCGGGGGCAGTGCGGGCCATCACCCTCGGCTCCTCGCTCGACCGGGTGCTGCACCGCCTCGCCGCCAGCGCGCGCGACCTCGTCGGCGCCGAGTACGCGGCCATCGGCCTGCCGGAGCCCGAGGGCGACCAGTTCGCCCGGTTCGTGACCGTCGGCATGAGCGACGAGCTGATCGCCCGCCTCGGGCCGCTCCCCCGCACCCACGGGCTGCTCGACGCCATGCTCCGAGACCCGTCCCCGTACCGCACCGACGACATCACCGGCGACCCGCGGTTCCGGGGCTGGTGGCCCGAGGCCCACCCGCAGATGCGGTCGTTCCTCGGCGTGCCGATCGTCTCGGCCGGCGACATCGTCGGGGCCTTCTACCTGACCGAGAAGCAGGGGGCCGCGGGTTTCACCGCCGCCGACGAGGCCGCCGTCGTCCTGCTGGCCTCGCACGCCGCCATCGCCATCGACCAGGCGCGCCTGTTCGAGGACAGCCGCGAGCTGGCGCTCGCCCAGGAGCGTGGCCGGCTGGCCCGGGAGCTGCACGACGCGCTCGCCCAGACCCTGTTCAGCCTGCGGCTGGCGGCCGAGACCGCCGCCAGCCTCCAGGCCGAAGACCCGGACGGCGCCGCTGCCCAGGTCGAGGTCGTGCGCCGGCTCGCCGGCCAGGCGGCGGGCGAGCTCCGCACGATCATGGACGGCCTCCGCCCCGCCGACCTGGAGCGGGACGGCCTGGCCGCCGCCGTGCGCTCCCACGCCCTGCTGGCGGCCAGGGCCCACGGTGTGGAGATCGACGTCGAGGTCGCCGAGCTGCCCGAGCTCGACCCGGACGTCGAGCACCAGGTGCTGCGCATCGCCCAGGAGGCGGTCACCAACGCCCTCCGCCACGCCGCGGCCGACCGGGTGGTCCTCCGGCTCGGCCCCCACGACCGGCGTCCCGACGAGCGGGTCGTGCTGACCGTCCGCGACGACGGGCGGGGCTTCGACCCCGACGCCCGGGGCCTGCGGTCCCGGCGGCTGGGGCTCACCTCCATGCACGAGCGGGCCGCCTCGGTGGGCGGGGTCCTGCGCATCCGGTCGGTGCCCGGGCGGGGCACGACCGTCGAGCTGGAGGTCCCGCGGTGAGCCGCCCGGCGCCGGGTGCGCACCGCGACGAGGGCGGGCCGATCCGGGTCGTCGTGTCCGACGACCACCCGGTCGTGCGCCAGGGGCTGCGGTCCTTCCTCGAGGCCCAGGGCTTCGAGGTGGTCGCCGAGGCCGGCGACGGCGAGGCCGCCGTCGAGGCCGTGGCCGAGACGGCCCCCGACGTGTTGCTCACCGACCTCGTGATGCCGGGGATGGACGGTGTCGAGGTCATCCGGCGCATCCGGGCGACGGGCACCCCGGTCGGCATCCTCGTGCTCACCAGCTTCAGCGGCGCCGACCAGGTCATCCCCGCCATCCGGGCGGGTGCGGACGGCTACCTCCTGAAGGACGCCGGCCCCGGGGTCCTGGCCGACGCCGTCCGGGCGGTGCACCGCGGCGACGCCATGCTCGCCCCCGAGGTCGCCGCCGTCGTCATGGCCCGCCTCGCCGGCGAGACCGACGGCGAGGCGGCCGACGGCGACGGCACCGCCCCGGCCGGGGTGGGCGTGGCCGCCGAGCACCCCGACCTGGAGCGCCTCACCCCTCGGGAGCGCGAGGTGCTGGCGGGCCTCGGACGGGGCCTGTCCAACCGGCAGCTGGCCGAGGAGCTCTACGTCTCGGAGAAGACGGTGAAGACCCACGTGTCGAGCATCCTCGCCAAGCTGCGCCTCGGCGACCGCACCCAGGCCGCGCTGTTCGCGGTCCGCGTCGGCCTCGCCGACCCCCGCCGGCCCTAGGTCCCCGGTCCTAGGCCGACGGACCGACGGCGACCGGTCCGCAAACCGGTCCGCGGGCCGATGGCGGCGCGCCCGGCCGTCCGTAGCGTCCGAGCCACACGACGCAGGAGGACGCGGGATGCGAAGGACCGCTCTCATCACCGGCGGAAGCCGGGGCCTCGGCCGGGCGCTCGCACTGGGGCTCGCGCGCGAGGGGTGGAACATCGTCATGGACGCCCGGGACGGCGAGGCGCTCGAGGAGGCCCGCGCCGCCGTCGACGCCGCCGGGCCCGGCGACGTCGTGGCCCTGCCCGGCGACGTCACCGACCCCGTGCACGTGGTCGCGCTGGTCGGCGCCGCGGCGGGCCAGGGCCGCCTCGAGCTGCTGGTCAACAACGCCGGGACCCTCGGACCCTCGCCGCTGCCGCCCCTGACCGCGCTGCGGGCGGACGACCTCGAGCACACGCTCCGCACCAACCTGGTGGCACCCCTGCGGCTGGTGCAGGCGGCGCTCCCCCACCTCCGCAGCTGCGGGGGCGCTGTGCTCAACGTGACCTCGGACGCCGCGGTCGAGGGCTACCCCGGGTGGGGTGCCTACGGCGCGCCGAAGGCGGCGCTCGAGCAGCTCAGCCGGGTGCTGGCCGCCGAGGAACCGGCGGTCCGTGTGTGGTGGGTGGACCCCGGGGACATGCGCACGCAGATGCACCAGGACGCCTTCCCCGGCGAGGACATCTCCGACCGCCCGGCGCCCGAGGCCCGGGTGCCGGCCCTCCTCCGGCTGGTCGAGGCGCGCCCGCCCAGCGGCCGCTACACGGTGGACGACCTTGCCGCCACGGCGGCGACCGGGGAGGCGGCCCGATGAGGCTGCTCGACCGCGACACCGGCCCGGTCGGCGGTGCGCCCGGCGGCGCCCCGCTCGCGGCCCGGGCCGGCGGCGGCCGGGCACCCGAGCGGGCGACCGCCTCGCTGCGGGCGTTCCGCATCCCCGAGGGTGCCGAGGCCGGCACGCCGGCCGAGGTCCTGGCCGGCGAGCCCCTCGGCTCGGACGCCCGGGCAGCCGTGCGCCTCATGGTCGCCCGGCGGGCGGCCGGCACCGTCGAGCACCACCGGTTCACCGACCTGCCTGCCCTGCTCGCCCCTGGCGACGTGCTGGTGGTCAACGCCTCGGCCGTGGTCCCGGCGGCGCTGGACGCGACGGCGACGGACGAGGGAGCGGGCGGCGACGGTCCCGGTACGTCGGTGCGGCTGCACCTGTCGACCGAGCAGCCCGGCGGGTTCTGGGTCGTCGAGCCCCGCCGGCCGACCGGCGCCGGCAGCGAGCGCTTCGAGGGTCGACCGCCGTCCCGGCTGGTGCTGCCCGGCGGCGGGCGGGCCGAGCTGCTCGCCCCCTACCCCGCCGGGACGTCGGTGGCCCGCCTGTGGCTGGCCCGGCTGGAGGTGCCCGGCGAGCTGCTCGGCCACCTGCGGGACCACGGCCAGCCCATCCGCTACCGCCACACCGGCGGCGCCTGGCCCCTCGCCGCCTACCAGTCGGTGTTCTCGCAGGTCCCGGGATCGGCCGAGATGCCGAGCGCGGCCCGGCCGTTCACCGAGGCGCTCGTCACCGCGCTCGTGCGGCGGGGCGTCACCGTGACGCCGATCGTCCTGCACACCGGCGTGTCGTCCCAGGAGGCGGGCGAGCCGCCCTACGCCGAGCGCTTCGAGGTGCCGGCGGCGACCGCCGCGCTCGTCAACGCCGCCCACCGGGACGGGCGGCGGGTGGTGGCGGTGGGCACGACGGTCGTGCGGGCGCTGGAGACCACCGCCGACGAGCACGGCCGCTCGCACCCGGGCCGGGGGTGGACCGATCTGGTCGTCACCCCGGAGCGGGGCGTGCGGGTCGTGGACGGGCTCGTCACCGGCTGGCACGAGCCCGAGTCGTCGCACCTGGCCATGCTCGAGGCCGTCGGCGGGGCCGACCTCGTCCAGGCCTCCTACGACGCGGCGGTCGCGGGCGGCTACCGGTGGCACGAGTTCGGCGACAGCCACCTCCTCCTGCCGTGACGGACGGCGGGGCGGGTCAGGCCCGGGCCGCGGGCCAGTCCTCGCCCCGGGCCGCGGCCTCGCCCCCGCCGTCCACCGGCAGGAAGGCGCCGACGACGTAGGACGCGTCCGGCGAGAGCAGGAAGGCGATGACCGCCGCCTGCTCGTCGGCCGTGGCCATCCGCCCGATCGGTACCGGGTAGACGTCGCCCAGGTCGAGCACCGGGACGTCGAGGTCGGCCGTCATCGGGGTGGCCGTCGGCCCGGGCCCGACCGCGTTCAGCCGGATGCCCGCACCGATCCACGCCTCGGTGGGCGCCGCCCGGCGCACCCAGCGGGCCAGCGCCAGCTTCGAGGACGGGTAGTCGACGACCGGGCCGGCCGCCTCCGCCGCGGCGGCGGCCGCCGCCTCGTCGCCGGCCAGGCAGGCCTCGACGACGGCGGGCACGACACCCTGCATCGTGGTGGCCGAGTTGGACCCGATCACCACCGCGGCGGCGTCGCGGCCGCGGGCCAGCAGCGGCCGCAGGCCCTCGAGGGTGGCGACGGCCCCGAAGTAGTTGACGGACACGACGAGCGACGGCGCGCCCCGGTTGAGGCCCGCGCCCACGACCAGCCCGTCGAGCACGCCGCCGCAGGCCCGGTCCACCTGCTCGACCATCGCGGCCCGCCCGGCCGGGGTGGCCAGGTCGGCCTCGACCTCGGCGTCGCGCAGGTCGACGCCGATCACCCGGTGGCCGGCGCGCTCGAGCCGCCGGCGCGTCGCCGCGCCGATGCCTCCCGCGGCGCCGGTGATGCAGACGGTGCCCACGGCGTCAGCTCATGATGGCGTGGTCGCCGCAGGTGGCGCCGCCGTCGACCGCCAGCTCGGCGCCGGTGACGTAGCTGGACTCGTCGGAGGCGAGGAACAGCACCACCCGGGCCGCCTCCTCGGGCCGCCCCATGCGGGGCACCGGCAGGCGCTTGTAGAACGGCGCGTCCGAGGGCGTGCCGGCCACCATCGGCGTGTCGATGCCGCCCGGGTGCACCGAGTTGACGCGGATGCCCTTGGGCCCGAGGTCCATGGCCGCGGTCTTGGTCAGGCCCCGGACGGCCCACTTGCTCGCGACGTAGGCGCCGAGGTACGGCAGACCCTGCAGGCCGGCGGTGGACGAGATGTTGACGATCGACCCCCCGCCGGCCCGGACCATCGAGGGCGTGACGGCCCGGATGCCGAGGAAGACGCCGTGGACGTTCACCCGCACGACGCGGTCGAAGTCCTCGGGGTCCGTCTGGTCGATCGCCTTGAAGTGCAGGATCCCGGCGTTGTTGACCAGCACCGACACCGGACCGAACCGCTCCTCGGCGTGCGCTATCGCGGCCGCCCACTGGTCCTCGTCGGTGACGTCGAGGTGGACGTAGGCGGCGGCGTCCCCCAGCTCGGCGGCGACCGCCTCGCCCTCCTCGTCCCGGATGTCGGCGAGCAGCACGCGTGCGCCCTCGGCCACGAACAGCCGGGCCTCGGCCTCGCCCTGGCCCCGGGCCGCGCCGGTGATGACCGCCACCTTGCTCTCGAGGCGTCCCATGTCCCGATCTCCTCCGCTGCTCCCGGTGCCGGACGGCGTCGGCGTCACGACGTCGGCTTGTCGGCGCCGACCACCCACATGGCGAAGAACTGCGAGCCGCCACCGTAGGCGTGGCCGAGGGCCACCCGGGCGCCGTCGATCTGGTGCTCGCCGGCCCGGCCCCGCACCTGCATGGCCGCCTCGGCGAAGCGGATCATGCCCGAGGCGCCGATGGGGTTGGACGACAGCACGCCGCCCGAGGGGTTCCACGGGATGTCGCCGTCCATCGCCGTGGCCCCCTCCTCGACGAGCTTCCAGCCGGCGCCCTCCTCGGCGAAGCCGAGGTTCTCCAGCCACATCGGCTCGTACCACGAGAACGGCACGTAGACCTCGGCGACGTCGATCTCCCGCCGGGGGTCGGTGATGCCCGCCTGGCGGTAGACGTCGGCGGCGCACTCCCGGCCGGCCCGGGGGTTCACCTCGTCGCGGCCGGGCGCCATCGTGGGCTCCGACCGCATGGCCCCGCCCAGCACCCACGCCGGGGAGTCGGCGGCGTCGCCGCCCGCCTCGTCGGTCAGCACCATCGCGCAGGCGCCGTCGGAGGACGGGCAGGTCTCCGAGTAGCGGATCGGGTCCCACAGCATGATCGAGTCCCGCACCGACTCGAAGGTGATGTTCTCCTCGTGCAGGTGCGCCTTGGGGTTCTTCAGGGCGTTGGTGCGGTCCTTGAGGGCCACGAGGATGCCGATGTGGTCGGGCGCCCCCGAGCGGCGCATGTAGGCCCGGATGTGGGGCGCGAAGTACCCGCCCGCCCCGGCGACCAGCGGCGGCGAGAACGGGATGGGCAGCGTCAGCGCCCACATGGCCTCGCTCTCGGACTGCTTCTCGAACGCGAGGGCCAGCACCCGGCGGTGGATCCGGGCCTGGACGAGGCTGGCGGCCACGAGCGCGGTCGAGCCGCCGACCGAGCCCGCGGTGTGCACCCGCAGCATCGGCTTGCCCACCGCGCCGATGGCCTCGGCGAGGTAGAGCTCGGGCATCATCACGCCCTCGAAGAAGTCGGGGGCCTTGCCGACGACGACGGCGTCGATGTCGGCCCAGGTCATCCGGGCGTCCTCCAGCGCCTCGAGCGCCGCCTCCCGCACCAGCCCGGCGATCGAGACGTCGCCGCGCGTGGCCTGGTGCTTGGTCTGGCCGATGCCGACGACCGCGACGCGCTCCTTGCCCATCAGTCGCTCCCCTCCAGGACGCACACCAGGTTCTGCTGCAGGCACGGTCCGTTGGTGGCGTGGGCCACGGCCCGCCGCGCCTCGCCGCGGGCGATGCGGGTGGCGGCCTCGCCGATGCGGATCAGGCCGGCGGCGATGAGCGGGTTGGCCGCCAGCGGGCCGCCGGACGGGTTGACGGACACGCCGTCGCCGAGGCCGAGCGCCCGGCGGAGGATCACCTCCTGGTGGGTGAACGGCGCGTGGAGCTCGGCGAGGTCGACCGGGCCGTCACCGACGCCGGCGCGTGCCGCCGCGAGCGCCGTCGAGGGCGAGGTGGTGAGGTCGCGCACGCCGAGGCCGTGGGGATCGATGCGGTGGTCGATCCCCCGGATCCACACGGGCCGGTCGGTCAGCTCCCGGGCCCGGTCCCCGGCGGCGAGCACGACGGCCGCGGCACCGTCGCTGATCGGCGGGCAGTCGTGGCGGCGCAGCGGCGGGGCGATCTCCGGCTCCTTCAGCAGCACCGCCGGGTCCTCCGACCCCCGCAGCTGGGCGTAGGGGTTGCTCTCGGCGGCCCGCCGGCTGCGGGCCGCGACCTCGGCCATCTCCTCGACGGACGTGACCCCGGTGTCGAGGCAGGCCCGGGCCTGGAGCGCGGCGAGAGCGACGCTGTCGGGCCACAGCGGCGCGACGTAGTAGGGGTCGAGCTGCCGGGAGAGCACGTCGCGCAGCGAGCCGGGCGACGACTTGCCGTACCCGTAGACGAGGGCGGTGTCGGCCTCGCCGGTCTGGATCTTCACCCAGGCCTCGTAGAGGGCCCAGGCGGCGTCCATCTCGACGTGGCTCTCGACGATCGGCGGCCAGGCACCCACCGCGTCCAGGGTGGTGACGAAGCTGAACGCGGTGCCGGCCAGGTAGTCGGTGCTGCCCGAGCAGGTGAAGTCGATCTGGGACTGGTCGATGCCCAGCTCCTCCTTCACCCGGTGGAGGACGGGCATGAGCATCTCGACCTCGTTCAGGGTCTGCTGGCGGCGCACGTGCTCCGTCTGGGCGAAGGCGACGACGGCGACCTCGCGCATCACGCTCCCTCCCGCTCGTCGAGCTGGACGTCGGGCTCGCCGGTCGGGCGCCACCACTTGATGGAGGCGAGGTCGGGGCGCAGCTCGTCGTCCCACACCGCCTCGACCCGCATCCCGATCCTGATCTGGTCGAAGGGGATCTCCTGCACCATGCCGAACAGCCCCATGTCGCTGCCGTCGGGCACGACGGTGGCGCAGACGTAGGGCAGCTCCATGGCCGACCCGGAGAACTTCACGTTCACCACGCAGAAGGTGGTGATCGTCCCCCGGTCGGGCAGCTCGACCTGCTCGTGGGTGGGG
>DATGPY010000203.1:0-5006 GCA_035304465.1 Acidimicrobiales bacterium
CGGCCGTCGAGATCGGCTGCGGCAAGGGCGAGTTCCTCGAGTACCTCGTCGAGGCCGGCATGGGGCGGGTCGTCGGCATCGACCCCGGCCTGCACCCCGAGCGGCTGCGCCCCGAGCTGGCCGACCGCATCGAGGCCCGCACCGAGTTCTACGACGAGCGCTTCGGGCCGCTCGAGGCCGACGCGGTCGTCTGCCGGCACACGCTCGAGCACATCCCCGACGTCGCCCGCTTCGTGCGGGTGATCCGCGAGGGCATCGGCGACCGGCTCGGCACGATCGTCCTGTTCGAGCTGCCCGACGTCCAGCGCATCCTCGACGAGTGCGCGTTCTGGGACGTCTACTACGAGCACTGCTCGTACTTCAGCGCCGGCTCGCTCGCCCGCCTGTTCCGGGCGTGCGGGTTCGAGGTGCTGCACATCGAGCGGGCCTACGACGACCAGTACCTGCTGCTGGAGGCCCGGCCCTCGACCACCCCCGGCGCCGGCGAGCCGCTGCCCGTCGAGGCCGACCTCGAGGCGCTGGCCAAGGGGACGCAGCTGTTCGAGGAGCGCTTCGCCCGCACCCTGGCCGGCTGGCGCGAGCGGCTCGGCACCCTGAGGGAGGCCGGCGGCACGGCGGTCATCTGGGGCTCGGGCAGCAAGGGCGTGTCGTTCCTCACCAACCTGGCCATGGACGACGCCGTGGCCTGCGCGGTCGACATCAACCCCTACCGCCAGGGCAAGGCGATGATCGGCACCGGGCACCGCATCGTCGGGCCCGACGACCTGGTGGAGATCCGCCCCGACCTCGTCGTGGCGATGAACCCGATCTACCTCGGCGAGATCCGGGACGATCTGGCCCGCCGCGGCCTGTCGCCCGAGCTCGTCGCGGTGTGACGGCCGTGGCCGCGCCGGTCTGCCCCGCCTGCGGCTCGACGGCCCTCGAGGGGTTCCACGCGCAGGACGGCCTGCCCGCCCTGTGCAACGCCCTGTGGCCCGACCGGGGCACGGCGCTCACCGCGCCCCGCGGCGACGTGCGCCTCGCCGTGTGCACCGGGTGCGGGATGATGACCAACACCGCCTTCGACCCGGCGGTGTTCGGCTACTCGCCCCAGTACGAGAACTCGCTGCACTTCTCGCCGGCCTTCCAGCGCTACGCCACCGGCGTCGCCCGCCGGCTCGTCGACGAGCACGGCCTGCGGGGCGTCGAGGTCGTCGAGATCGGCCCCGGCAGCGGCGACTTCCTGTCGCTGCTGTGCGAGCTCGGCGGCAACCGGGGCCGGGGTTACGACCCCAGCCACGACCCGGCCCGGGCGACCGGGCTCGACCCCCGGGTGACAATCGAGCCCCGGGAGTTCCCCACCGACGGCTCGTTCCGGGGTCGGCTCGTCTGCGCCCGCCACGTCCTCGAGCACGTGCCCGACCCGGCGGTCCTCGTCGGGGCCGTGGCCCGGGGCCTGGAGCCGGGTGGCGTCGCCTACCTCGAGGTGCCCGACGGCTGGTACCTCGTCGACCGGGTCGCGCTCTGGGACGTCATCTACGAGCACGTCCACCACGTCACCGCCCCGGCGCTGCGGCGCCTGGCCGTGGACGCCGGGCTGCGCGTGCTGCGGTCCGGCACCGCGTTCGGCGACCAGTTCCTGTGGGCCGACGCGGTCCGGGCCGACGACCCCCGGGCCGACGGCCTCCCCGACGCCGACCCCGGCGACGGCGCCCGCGTCGAGGCGATCGTCGCCGCCGCCCGCCGCTTCGGCGACCGGGCCCGGCTGCTGCTCGAGGCGGCCGCCGAGCTGGTGGCCGAGGCCGCGGCCCGGGGCCCCGTCGTGCTGTGGGGCGCCGGGTCGAAGGGCGTGACGTTCCTGACCACCGTCGAGGGGGCGGACCGGATCCGGGCGGCCGTCGACATCAACCCGCGCAAGCGGGGCCGCCACGTCCCCGTGTCCGGCCACCCGGTGGTGGCACCGGCCGACCTGGTCGCCGACCCGCCCGCCACGGCGATCGTCCTCAACCCGGTCTACGTCGACGAGATCGGGGCCCAGCTGGCCGAGCTCGGCCTGTCCACGCAGGTCCACTCGCCGATGCACCTCGTCCGTCCGACGGCCGCCCCCGGCGCCGCGGGCGCCGCGCGGCCAGGGAGGTTCCCATGAAGGTAGGCATCCTCGCCGGTGGGCTCGGGACGCGGCTCGCCGAGGAGACCGTCGAGAAGCCGAAGCCGATGGTCGAGATCGGGGGCAAGCCGATCCTCTGGCACATCATGCGCTACTACGAGCACTTCGGCTTCGAGGACTTCGTCATCGCCCTCGGTTACAAGGGCGAGTACATCAAGCGCTGGTTCGTCGACTACGCGTCGCTGACCACCGACATCACCGTCGACATGCGGAGCGGCACGGTCACGCCCATGCACGGCGACACCGGTCCGAACTGGCGGGTCGAGCTGGTCGACACCGGGATGTGGACGGCCACCGGCGGGCGCATCAAGCGCCTGGCGCCGTACCTCGGCGACGGCACGTTCATGATCACCTGGGGCGACGGCGTGTCCACGGTCGACCTCCGGAAGCTGGTCGAGTTCCACCGCTCGCACGGCAAGCTCGCCACGCTGACGGCAGCTCGACCCCCCGCCCGCTTCGGGCACCTCGAGCTCGACGGCGACCAGATCGTCGAGTTCAACGAGAAGCCCCAGACGGGGGAGGGCTGGATCAACGGCGCCTTCTTCGTGCTGGAGCCGGGCGTGTTCGACTACATCGCCGGCGACGACACCCAGTTCGAGCGCGAGCCGCTGGAGCAGCTCGCCAAGGACGGGCAGCTCATGGCCTACCGGCACGAGGGGTTCTGGCAGTGCATGGACACGCTGCGCGACAAGAAGCGCCTCGAGGAGCTCTGGGAGGCCGGCGCCCCCTGGCGGGTCTGGGACTGAGCGCCGGGCGCCGGTGGCCGCCCGGCGCGACCGTGGTGGTCCGCCAGCACCGCGGCGGCCGGTTCCGGGCGGTCACCCCGATGCTCGTGGTCGAGGACCGGCCCGACCGCACCGTGCTCCACGTGCCCGGGGGCACCCGCTTCCTCGCACCCGCGGACGCCGCGGGACGGGTCACCCGGTCGATCCGCGACGAGGCCGGCCTGGCACCCGACCGCTGGCGGGACCGGGCCGCCCTGCACGTCGTGCCGGCCGGTGCCGGGTTCTCGGTCATGCTGCGCTGGGGCCGGTCGTTCGACGACTTCCGGGGGTGGTACGTCAACGTGCAGGAGCCGCTGCGCCGCACCGCCGTCGGCTTCGACACGATGGACCAGACCCTCGACGTCGTCATCGGTCCCGACCGGCGGCGGGTCGAGGTGAAGGATGACGACGAGCTCCGCCGGGCGGCCGCCGACGGGTTCTTCGGGGCGGCGGAGGTCGCGGCCGTCCGGGACGCCGCTCGCACCGCCACGGCGATGGTGCTGGAGGGCGCGCCGCCCTTCGACGAGCCGTGGCACCGGTGGCGTCCCGACCCGGCGTGGGCCGTCCCCGAGCTGCCGGACGGCTGGGAGGCCGAGCCGCTCACCCCGTCGCCGTGGGCGCCGCCGGCAGGTCGCGCGCCCACCGAGGCGCGCGACCTGACCACCAGGGGCGGCGACCCGTACCATGCGCGGTGACCAGGCGACCGCCGCCGGGGAGCCGGCGGCACGGGGGGCGGAGCGATGACCGAAGCGGAGCGAGGCGACCTGACCGCCGGGCGCCGGCCGCGGCGATCGGGCGACGGCCCGGTGCTCATCACCCGCCGGGCGCTGCTGGCCGGCGGCGCGGCCGCCGCCCTGCTCGCGTGCAGCGGCAAGGGCGGCGAGGTCACCGGTCGGGAGGACCGCCCCACGACGAGCGGCCACCACCACGAGCCGCCGGCCCCGCCGGCCCCGACGACCGGTGGCACCGAGCCGGCGGCCGGCGAGCCCGACCGGGTGCTCGCCGACGGCGAGCACTTCCCCGACGGGTTCACGGTGCCGGCGGGGGAGACGTGGGCGCTGGACGACGGCGCGCAGGTCACCACCGCCGGCAACGTCGTCGTGGAGGGCACGTTGCGTCTCCACCAGGCCGACCCGGACCGCACGATGCGGCTCACCTTCGTCGACGTCGACGAGTCGGCCTTCGTCGGCGGCGACACCCACGAGGTCCTCGACACCGACGTCGGCCTGTGGGTGGTGGGCGCCGGGCGGCTCGACGCCCGGGGGGCGCCCAAGACCGCCTGGACCCGCCTCACCGCGCCGGCCGCCGCCGGCGACCGCCGCATCACGGTCGAGGACGCCACCGGCTGGCGACCCGGCGACGAGATCGTCGTCACGCCGACCGCGCCCCGCTCGGACGAGGAGCACCACACCCGGTTCGACCGGGTGGCGGTCGCCGCCGTCGACGGCACGACGGTCGAGCTGGAGGCGCCGCTCGAGCACGACCACCCCGTCGTCGCCGGCCGGTGGCACGCCGAGGTCGTCAACCTCACCCGGTCGGTCGTGATCGAGGGCACGCCCGACCACCGGGCGCACGTCATCCACCTGCACCAGGGGATGCACGCGCCGGCCGACTTCCGGGCGGCGCCGATGGCCTACGTCGAGCTGCGGCACCTCGGCCCCAACCAGCCCAACGACCGGGGCGAGCCGTCGAGCGTCGGCGGCCGTTACGCCCTCCACTGGCACCACGGGGGCCACACGACCGACGGCGTCGTGGTCGAGGGCGTCGTCGTGCACGACTGCGGCGCCCACGCCTTCGTCCCCCACTCCTCGAACGGCATGACGTTCCGGGGCTGCGCCAGCCACGCCACCCGGGGCGACGCCTACTGGTGGGACGTTGGCGACTCGTCGGACTTCGTCGTCTACGAGGGCTGCATCGCCTCCGACGTCCACGTCGACGGGCAGGAGCGCTACACCACCAACGGGTTCTTCGCCGCCCAGAGCGACGAGCCGCTGTCGTGCGCCATGCGGGGCTGCGTCGCCACCGGCGTCCACGGCCCCGACTCGGCCGGGTTCTTCTGGACCAACGACTCGGTCGGCGTGTGGGCCTTCGAGGAC
>DATGPY010000204.1:0-6587 GCA_035304465.1 Acidimicrobiales bacterium
CAGGGACAGCTCGAGGACCTTCTTGGCGCGGGGCGTGAACGGGATGTGCCCGGACGGCGACGAGCCGCCCTGGCCGATGATCTCCTCGACCTGCTGCCGCACCGCCTCGAGGCTGATGCCCAGCGACTCGAGCGCCTTCGCCGCGACCCCCTCGCCCTCGTGGATGAGGCCGAGGAGGATGTGCTCGGTGCCGATGTAGTTGTGGTTGAGGAGCCGGGCTTCCTCCTGGGCCAGGACGACGACCCGACGAGCCCGGTCGGTGAACCGTTCGAACAAGAGACCTGCCTCCCGCCAGTCGGGGGATCCGTGGGGAAACTCTACAGCCGTTCGGTGACGACGACGCCGCCCGTGGCGGGTTCCCCACCTTCGTAACTCGATCGCGACCGGATCGCGCGGGGCCGGCGCCTCCCCGGCGTGCCGTGACCGGCACGCGCCGGACCGCAGGGGCCGCCGCGCGCCCGCGCCGGTTTCGGCGGGGCGGGCCGGTCACCTACCGTCGTGGCGTGGTCTCCCCTCACCCCCTGCTCGACCTGCCCGGCCTGCCGGCCCTGCGCGAGCGGGTCGACAAGCGGCTGGCGGCCGCGGTCGAGTCCGACGACCCCACCATGGCCGAGATGGCCTCGCACCTCGTGCGGGCCGGCGGAAAGCGGCTGCGACCGCTCTTCACCGCCCTGTCGTCCACCGCCGGGTCGGGGCCGTCCACCGTCAGCGACGACGCCGTCACCGGCGGCGTCGCCTGCGAGCTGGTGCACGTCGGGTCGCTGCACCACGACGACGTCATCGACGAGGCGACGACCCGCCACGGCGTCGACAGCGTCAACGCCCGGTGGGGCAACCTGCGGGCCATCCTCTCCGGCGACTTCCTCCTGGCCCGGGCGTCGGAGCTCGCCGCCTCGCTCGGCACCGAGGTCGCGGCGCTGCTGGCGGCGACGATCGGCCGCCTCTGCGAGGGTGAGGTCCGCGAGCTGCGGTTCGCCTACCAGGTCGACCGCACGGTCGACGACTACGAGGCCGCCATCGCCGGCAAGACCGCCGCCCTCTACGCCACCGCGTGCCGCATCGGCGGCATCGTGGCCGAGCTGCCCCGGGAGGAGGTCGACGCCCTCACCGACTTCGGCCACCACTACGGCATGGCGTTCCAGGTGGTGGACGACGTCCTCGACGTCGTGGCCACCGAGGAGGAGCTGGGCAAGCCGGCGGGCCACGACATGGCCGAGGGCGTCTACAACCTGCCGGTGCTGCGGGCCTTCGACGGCCCCGGGGGCGCCGAGCTGCGGTCGCTGCTCGGCGGGCCGCTCACGCCGGAGGCCCGGGAGCGGGCCCTGCAGATCGTGCGCGAGGGCGACGGCGTCGCGCGGGCCGTCGAGGACGCCCGGGGCTACGTGGACCGGGCCCTGGCCGACCTGGAGCGCCTCCCGCCCACCCCGGCCGGCGAGGCCCTGGCCGCCGCCACCCGCCACCTCTTGGCCGACCTCGAGCGCTGACGGCGGGGAGCGCCCGCCACCGGGCGGCGTGACGGCCGCCACGCAGATCGGGCGACGCGCCCGGCCCGGACGACCTACGGTCCGGCCCGTGGCGATCGAACCGGAGACGAAGGACTGGACCTGGGTGCTCGAGCGCTCGTGCCCCGACTGCGGGCTCGCGGCGGGGGAGGTGCCGGCCGAGCAGCTCGGGGCGGCGGTGCGGGACAACGCGGCGGCCTGGGCGCGGCTGCTGACCCGGCCCCGCGAGCTGCTCGCCGCCCGGCCCCGCGACGACCGGTGGTCGGCGCTGGAGTACGCCTGCCACGTGCGCGACGTCCTGCGCCTGTTCGACGGGCGCATGACCCGCATGCTGACAGAGGACGAGCCCCGCTTCACCGACTGGGACCCGGACCGCGCCGCGGTCGAGGACCGCTACGGCGAGGAGGACCCGGCCGGGGTGGCCGCGGCGATCGTCGCCGCCGCGGCCCCGGTCGCCGACCGGTTCGACGGCGTGCGGGGAGCCGACTGGGAGCGGATCGGCGTCCGCAGCGACGGCGTGGCCTTCTCCGTGGCGAACTACGGCCGCTACCTGCTGCACGAGGGGGTCCACCACCTCGCCGACGCCGAGGCCGGCCTGGCCGCGCTCGGCGACCGCCGGACGCCCTAGTCTTCTCGTCCGTGACCACGCCGCTCACGACGATCCAGCCCGACATCGCTGAGCGCACCGACGAGCGCACCGAGGAGGACCTGCGCACCGGCGAACCGAAGGTCGCCCACATCGTGCGCACCGAGCCGGGCGAGTCGGCCGTGGCCAAGGTCACCGAGGCCCGCATCTACGGCTACCCGGTCGAGGCCCTCTGCGGCGAGCGCTTCGTGCCCCAGCGGGACCCGAAGAAGCTGCCGATGTGCCAGGTCTGCAAGGAGATCTACGACCTGTACCGGTCGGTCAACGAGAACCTGCACGAGACCCCCCGGGCCTGACGCCCCGCGGCCCCCGGGCCGGGGGTCCCGCGGGCGGCTCAGGCCCCGGCGCCGTCCTCGTCGACGCCGGGGAGGCGGCGGGGCAGGCGAACCGCCGCCAGGACGCCGCCCGCCGCCACCAGCAGCGTGACGACGAAGGCGATGGTGAGCGACGACGTCGTCGCCCACCCCCGGCCGTCGCCGAGGGCGACGAACGCGCCCACCACGCCCGTGCCGACAGCGACGCCGAGCACGTCGGTGAGCTGGAGCGACGCGCTGGCCGCGCCCTCCTCGCCGGGCGCGGCCGTGCCGAGCACCGTGACCGTGATCGGCGCGTAGGACAGGCCGATGCCGAGGCCGCCGATCGTCCAGGCCGCGACGATCACCCAGACGGGCACGTCCCCCAGCCCGACCAGCGTGAGCACGATGCCGGCGGCGAGGACGGCCATGCCCCGGCGCACCAGCCAGCGGGGTCCGTGCCGGCGGACCAGGCGCTCCTGCAGCCAGGCGCCCGTGGTCCAGGTGAGGGTGGCGCCGGTCAGCGCCAGGCCGGCGACCCAGGTGGGCGCCCCGTGGCCGTCGGTGACCGCCAGCGAGATGTAGGCGTCGGTGCCGAAGAAGGCGAAGGTCAGGATGCCCCGGGCCGCGACGGCGGCCGGCATGCCCGGCGCCAGGCGCACCGTGCCGTGGGGCACGAGCCGGAGGAAGGCCCAGGCCGCCACGACCGCGCCCCCGCCGACGAGCGCGGCGACCGCCGCCGGTGCGCCGGCCTTCAGGCCGCCGAACACGAGCGCCACGGCACCGACCAGCACCGCGGCGTCGCGCAGCCGTCGACCCCCGTCCCGCCCGGCGCGCGCCGCCGGCACCACCGGCGCGCTGTCGGGCAGGACCGGCAGCGCCAGCACGGCGGCGACGAGGACGAACGGCAGCAGCGCCAGGAAGACGAGGCGCCAGGAGGTCGCGTGCTCGATGCCGCTCGCGGCGGCGGGCCCGACCAGGCCGGGGACGACCCAGGCGGTCGAGAACACCGCGAACACCCGGGGGCGCAGGCGCGGCGGGTAGGCCCGGGCGACGGTCGCGTAGGCCACCGCCGGGATGACCCCCGCGCCGAGGCCCTGCGCCACCCGCCCGGCGACGAGCATGCCCATCGACTGGGCGGCGCCACCGACGAGCAGGCCGGCCGTGAAGACGACCAGGCCGACCGCGTAGGGCATCCGGGTGCCGTGCCGGTCCGCCGCCTGGCCGGCCCAGACGATCCCGAGCAGGTTGCCGAGGAAGAAGCCCGAGAAGACCCATCCGTAGAGCCCCAGCCCCCCGAGGTCGTCGGCGACCACCGGCATGACCGTGGCGATGGCGAGGGATTCGAAGGCCACGAGGGTGATCGTGAGGACCAGGGCGGTGGTCAGCTGCCGCCGGGCGGGCGCCCACACCCCGTCGGCGTCCGCCGAGCCGGCGCCGTCGGCCTCGGGCGCCGCGTCGCCCGCCGTCCGGACGGCGAGGGGCGCGGCGTCGTCGTGCTCGTCGGGGTCGATCGGGGGGTCGGCGTGCACGGAGGTCATCCTGGACCTCCAACGCGCCCGGGCCCCAGGCGATTCCCTCCGGGCGCGGCGACCGCCCTCAGCCACCGGCGGTGGCCCGGTCGCGCAGGCGGCGCAGCAGCGGGATCGCCGCCACCTTCTCGTCGGTGAGCTCGTTCCACCGCAGCCGGGCCTCCGACCGGGGCCCGCGGCCCGGCCGGCAGTCGATCACCCGCTCGGGCGTCACGACGAGGTCGACCGGCACGTCGTGGTCGGTCGTGGGGATCTCACCGGCCGGCCGCACCTGCAGCTCGTGCACGGTCGTGACCACGACGGTGGACGGCCCGACCAGGCCGGCCGCGGTCGCCAGCGCGAACTCCAGGTCGGCGAACCCGCCGCCCTTGCCCAGCCGGGCGCCGTCGGCGCCGACGGCGACGCAGCCGGTGACGACGAGGTCGACCGGGTCGAGGTCCTCGACGGCCACCCGGCGGGCCGACCGGCTGGCGCCCGAGATCGACGCCGCCCGTCGGGGCGGGTCGGCGAGGTCGTCGGGGTCGAGCAGGAAGAACGGGTCGGGCTCGGCCAGCCGGGGGACGGCCATGAAGACGGTCTTGCCGTCCTCGAGCGCCCGTTGGCGCACCGGCAGCTGGGGCGAGTCGGGGTTGGCCTTGACCGTGCGCGCCCGCGCCCACTCGGGGGTCCCCCGCAGGCGCTCGGCCGCCGCCTCGGCGCCCGTGAAGTTCGGGATGCGGTTGCGGGCGCCGGGGAACCGGGCCACGCCGGCCTCCGACAGCGCCGTCCACACGGCGTCGCGCAGGGCCGCCTTGGCGGCGAGCAGGTCGGCATCGCCGCCCGCGTCGTGGTCGTGGCGTCGGGGGGTCCGGCGGTCGGCGCGGGGCACGCGGCCATGGTGGCCGCCGGCCGGGGCACGGGCCAGACGGACGGGACGGGACCGGCGGGTGGGGCCGCACGGCCGGGCGCGGGACCGGTGGCCGGGGCCGCGGGACCGGCGGGGGCGCGCCCGGCGGGCGCGCCGGCCGCCGGTAACGTCGCCGGCGTGGCGGTTGTCCGGCGAGAACGCGGCTGGCGCGACCTGCTCGGCGACGCGCGCGTGGTGGTCAGCGGGTTCGGGAAGTGGGGCGGCGGCCTCTACGACCTGTCCTCGGGCAGCGCGGAGGCGCTCGACGACCTGCCCACCTCGGGCATCGCGCTCGGCGGCGGCCGGCTGTGGCGGGTCCTGCGGGCCCCGGGCGAGCAGACCTCGACCTGCGAGCTGCTGTCCTACGACGCCCGGGGCGTGCGCAGCTACGGCCGCTACGACGCCATCCGCGACCCCCACGACGTCGTGTGGTTCGACGGGGCGCCCCACCTCTCCTCCAGCTGGGACGACGCGGTGTGGCGGGTCGACCCGGGTGCCGACGAGCCGCAGCTGGTGTGGCAGGGGTCGACGGTGCCGGACAGCTGGCACGTCAACTCGCTGCTCGTGCACGACGGCGCCCTGCTCGTGTGCGCGTTCGGCCGGTTCGGGCGCCACAAGGGCTGGAAGGGCGAGGCCGGCCGCCACACGGGCTTCGTCCACGACCTCCGCCGCGGCCGCGACGTGCTCACCGGGCTGGCGCACCCGCACACGCCCCGGTTCCGGGCCGGGCGCTGGTACGTGTGCGAGTCGACGCGGGGCACCCTGACCGAGCTGGCGGCCGACGGCACGGTGCGGCGGCGGGCGCGGGTGCAGCGGTTCACGCGCGGGCTGGCCTTCGTCGGGCATTACGCGCTGGTGGGCGGCAACGCCCACCGCGACCGGGACGACGACCGCGGCGAGGTCGCGGTCGTCGACCTGCGGTCGTTCGAGGTGGTCGAGCGGATCCCCATGCCGTGCCTGGAGATCTACGACATCGTCACCGCCGGGCCGGGCGTCGTCCGGGCCGCGGCGACCGGCTTCGGGGTCAACGCGGCGCGGGCGGTGGAGCAGCACCGGGCACCGGGCCGCCCGCCGGAGCGGTGGTCGACGCCGGCGGACGCCTCGCTGCGGCTGGTGACCGCCCGGACGGCGGCCGAGCTCGCGGCCATGGGCGAGCCGATCGCCGCCCGCCACGCGGTTCGCTGCGGCGTCCGGGGCCCCCTGCCGGCCACGGCGGCCGCCGGCGAGGTGACCACGTGGCGCTTCGAGGTCGTGAACCGGTCGGACCGGCCGCTCGGGTCGGTCCTCCCCCGGCCGGTGAAGGTCGGGGTGCGCTGGTTCCCTCTGGCGCCGGGGGCGGTCGCCCCGGACCCGGGCGCCGAGCCGGTCGGCAACCCGCTCGGGCCCCTGCCCCGGGTCGTGCCGCCCCGGGCGCGCACGGCGGTCGAGGTGCCGGTCGAGGTCCCGGACGTGCCCGGTCGCTACGAGGTGCGGGTGGCCCTGCGGCAGCCGGGCACGGGGTGGTTCGGCGTGCGGGTCCAGGGCGAGGTGCTGGTCGAGGCGGCCGGTACCGCGCCGCCGGCTCAGGCCGAGGGGTCGGCCACCCGGCCGACGAAGAGGGGCGCCCCGGTCTCGACGTGGCGCACGGCGTAGAGGAAGGGGCGGTCGGCGACGACCGTGACCACCTCGCCCGGCGCCGGCGCCGCGGTCAGCTCCATGCCCACGGCGGTGGCGGCGGCCGCCTCGGTG
>DATGPY010000205.1:0-16093 GCA_035304465.1 Acidimicrobiales bacterium
ATCTACGCGGACAGCCCGCTGCAGCGCCGCCGGCGCGACGTCGAGGCCGTGACCCAGCACTTCATCGTCAAGCGGGGCACGATGCGGACGGCCGGCGGGGTGCTCGCCGGTCAGGGCATCGACGCCATGGTCTTCTGACGCTCCGCCGGCCCGGCCGGCGCCCCGGCGGGCGCCGGTGGGTGTCAGGCTCTCGCCGTGCCCACCGCGCTGCGGGCGGCGCCCCAGTAGACCGGCACGCCGTGGTACTCGGCGGTGGCCAGCACCTCCTCGCTCCCGCCCGGCCACCAGGTGAGGCGCAGGTCGCCGACGGCGCCGGCCGGCTCGAACCGCAGCCAGGCGAGCGGCGCGCCGGGCGTCGCCAGCTCGCCCGCCCGGCGGAGCGCGGACCGCAGGCGGACCCGCGACGGGTCGTCGACGTACTGCCAGACGATCGAGTGGGCCACGACGGTGGCGACGCCCTCGACCGGCTCGGCCAGCCGGGCCTCGACCCACGCCCCCAGGTCGGCCGCCTCGACCGTGGCCGGCACCGCCTCGGCCACGGCGAAGGCCGCCTCCAGCCGGGCCAGTCGGTCGACCTGGTCGGGCCACAGGTAGGAGCGCAGGCGCAGGCGCCCGTCCTCGGTGCGGACGTCGATGGGGTTGCGGTCGCAGCCGGCCCGCTCGACGACCTCGACGGGCCCGCCGAGGTCGGGGAGCGCGCCCCCGCCGACCGGCTGCCAGGCGCCCTCGAAGCGCACCGGGCTGTCCGGGTCGCCGAAGGTCGTCTCGCCCGTGTCGTACCAGTAGCGGTCCCACCGCAGGTTCAGTCCGGCGCTGGCACCGACCTCGAGGACTCGCAGCGGCAGGCCGGAGCGCCGGGCGACCAGCGCGTAGCCGGGGGCGAGCACGGCGGACCGGCCGACCTCGTTGGTCTGCACGCCCTCGTCCAGCCGGTCCTCGATCGCGGGGCGCAGCTCGGCCACCGTGGCGAGGAAGTCGGCGACCAGCCCCGGGCCGGGGCTGCCGCCGGCCGACGGGTAGTGGGCGGCGAGCGCCGGGGCCCGCCCCTCGAGGACCAGCCGGTGGACCGCGCCGAGGAAGCGCAGCGCGAGCGCCGACGCCAGCGGCTCCCCGGCCCGCGGCCCGAGCACGGCGGCGCACACGCCGCCGGCCTCGACGTCGGCGGCGATGCCGGCGAGCAGCTCGGCGTAGAGCGAGGAACCGGCCCGCGCGCACGCCCGGCGCTGGTGGTCGAGCGTGTCGGCGAGCGGCAACGACCGGGGGCGGGTCACGCCCCTCTCCTACCACCGCACCCGGTGACATGGGCAGTCCACGGCCGGGACGGGTACCGTGGGGTGGCTGCTCGGGGCCGACACGCCTCTCCTTCCGTCCACCGTCACCGGAGCCGCCTGCATGCTCCTCGAGTCGATCGAGAACCCGGCAGATCTGCGCGATCTGACCTACGACCAGCTCGAACGCCTGGCTCGCGAGATCCGGGACCGCATCGTCGAGGCCGTCTCGGCCAACGGCGGGCACCTGGGCTCGAACCTGGGCGTCGTCGAGCTGACCATCGCCATGCACCGGGTGTTCGACTCGCCCCGTGACGTGCTCCTGTGGGACACGGGCCACCAGGCCTACGTCCACAAGATGCTCACCGGCCGCAGCGAGGCGTTCGCGACGCTGCGCCAGGCCGGCGGGCTGTCGGGCTACCCCTCGCGCGCCGAGTCCGAGCACGACTGGATCGAGAACAGCCACGCCTCGACGATCCTCTGCTACGCCCACGGCCTGTCCGAGGCGTTCAAGCTCCAGGGGGTCGACGACCGGCGGGTCGTGGCGGTCATCGGCGACGGCTCGCTCACCGGCGGCATGGCCTTCGAGGGCCTCAACAACCTCGGCCACTCCGGCAGCCGGGCCGTCATCATCCTCAACGACAACGGCCGCAGCTACGCGCCGACGGTCTCCAAGCTGGGCGAGAGCCTCAGCCGGCTGCGCCTGAACCCGAGCTACGTCCGCAACCGGGCCCGCCTCGACAAGCTGCTCAGCGAGGTGCCACTCGTCGGCGAGCACCTCGAGCGGGGCATGGACGGCGCCCTCGCCGCCCTGCGCGAGATCTTCGAGCCGCCGGCGTTCTTCGAGATGCTGGGCGTGCGCTACACGGGCCCCTTCGACGGCCACGACATCCCCGGCCTCGAGCGGGCGCTGCGCAACGCCAGCGAGTTCGACGGCCCCATCGTCGTGCACGTGCTCACCCAGAAGGGCCGGGGCTACGCGCCCGCCGAGAACGACCCGGTCAAGCGCCTGCACGACACCTCCGAGGCCAAGCCCGGCAGCTACACCGCCGCGTTCACCGAGGCGATCCTCAAGGAGGCCGAGCACCGGCCCGAGGTCGTCGCCATCACCGCGGCCATGCCCGACTCGACGGGCCTGCTGCCGTTCAAGGAGCGGTTCCCCGACCGGTTCTTCGACGTCGGCATCGCCGAGCAGCACGCGGTCACCGCGGCGGCCGGCATGGCCATGGGCGGCCTGCGGCCCGTGGTCGCCATCTACTCGACCTTCCTGACCCGGGCCTTCGACCAGGTCAACCTGGACGTCGCCCTGCACGGCCAGCCGGTCGTGTTCTGCCTCGACCGTGCCGGCATCACCGGCGACGACGGCGCCAGCCACCACGGCGTCCTCGACATGGTGCTGCTGTCGAAGGTGCCGGGCATGACGATCTTCGCCCCGTCGTCCTACCGCGAGCTGGGCGTCATGCTGCACGACGCCCTCGAGCTGTGCACCGACGGGCCGGCGGTCATCCGGTGGCCGAAGACGATGCCGCCCGAGGACGACCCGCTGGAGGAGGTGGGCTCCGGCCTGTCGGCCCGCAAGGTGCGCAACGGGCGGGACATCTGCCTGCTCGCCGTGGGGAAGATGCTGGCCGCCGCCCGCGAGGCCGCCGAGCAGCTGGCGGCCGAGGGGATCGAGGCCACCGTGTGGGACGTGCGGGTCGCGAAGCCGCTCGACGAGGTCATGCTCGACGACGCCGCCGAGCACCCGGCGGTGGTCACGATCGAGGACGGCTACCGCGAGGGCGGCATCGGCTCGGCCATCGCCACCCGGCTGGCCGAGCGGGACGGCGGCGCGCTGCCCCGCATCTCGGTGCTGGGCGTCCCTGTGAGGTTCGTGCCCCACGGCAAGCCCGACGCCATCCTGGCGTCGTTCGGCCTCGACGGCCCAGGCGTCGCCGCCGCCGCCCGGTCGCTGCTCGCCCGCACGTCCTGACCTGCCGAGCGCCGGCCCGCCCAGGTCGACCCCGCGGCCGGACGCGACAAGGCCCGGACCGGGTGTCCCGGCCCGGGCCTCTCCCCCTGGTCGCCCCCAGCAGAACAGAGGTCACCGTAGCTGAGCTCGGTGTCGCTTGTCACAAGTAGTTATCGGCACCCGCGTCCAAAAGGTCACGGGTGCCGGCGAAAAATCCACCGATCAGGTGTAGTAGGGGTTCTCGCCCAGGCTGTGGTCGGTGACGTCGACGACCTCGCTCACCTCGGGGATGGCCTCGGTGATGGCCCGGGCGATGCCCTCGCGCAGCGTCATGGCCGACACCGCGCAGCCCTGGCAGCCGCCGCCCATGGTGACGAAGACCTTGTCGCCCTCCACGCGGTCGAGCTGGGCGAAGCCCCCGTGCATGGCCAGCGCCGGGTTGATGCGGCCGTCCAGCAGCTGCCGGACCTTGTCCTCGATGGAGCCGGTGAGCTCGATCTTCCCGGCCGAGAGCGGGTCGGGCCGGTTCGGGTTGCGCAGCACCAGCCCCGCCTGCCCGCCGGTCTTCGGCAGGTCGAGTGTGGCGCCACGCAGGGCGTCGACGCTGTCGACGGGGACGATGACCGGCAGGTCGCCCTGGTGTTCGACCACGTCACCCGCGGCCTCGTCGGCGGAGGAGACCCGGTCGAAGGTCAGGTCGTAGGTGTACTCGACGCCCTGGACGCCCGTGACCTCGATGCGGAGCCCCAGCGACTCGGGATCGTCCTCCTGGGCGCGCAGCTCGAGGATCTTCTCGCGCGCCGGTTCGGTGACGGTCAGGACCATGCGGTCAGGCTACCGGCGGTCACCGCCGGTCACGGCGTCTCAGATGGCGAGCCCCCGTGACTCGGCCTCCTCGGCCAGCTCGAGCCAGCGCTCCTCCGCCGCGGCCAGCTCGGCGGCCACGACCGCCAGCTCCTCGGTCACCCGGGCCAGGGCCGTGTGGTCGCCGGCGGCCC
Organism: Acidimicrobiales bacterium; assembly: GCA_035304465.1. Classification (GTDB taxonomy): domain Bacteria; phylum Actinomycetota; class Acidimicrobiia; order Acidimicrobiales; family VFJN01; genus ZC4RG19. Next base: position 4,218 of record DATGPY010000205.1, read on the forward strand.
CGGCCAGCTCGGCCTCCAGGGCGGCGTGGCGCTCCCGCAGCCGCCGGATGTCGCCGTCCACCTGGCGCAGGAGGTGCCGCAACGTGCTCGGCGACCGCCCCTTGCGCTCCCGACGCGCACCGGTGCCCGCGGCGCGGTCGGCGCCGGCACGCCGGCCGTCGGTGCGCTCGCCCGGCCGCCCGCCGGCCGCCCTCGGTGCGGGTCCGGCCCGGCCCCGGCGGCGGGCACGGCGCCGCTGCTCCTCGTAGGCGGCGTAGCCGCCGGGAACCCTGCCGACCCGGGACGGCCGTCCCGGCCCCTGGGGCTCGACCACGACGACGTCCTCGATCGTGCGCTCCAGGAACGCCCGGTCGTGGCTGACCACGACCAGCGTGCCCGGCCAGTCGTCGAGCAGGTCCTCGAGGGCGCGCAGCGTGTCGAGGTCGAGATCGTTGGTGGGCTCGTCCAGCAGCAGCACGTTGGGTGCCGAGCGCAGCACCAGCGCGAGCTGCAGCCGCCGCCGCTCGCCGCCGGACAGCAGCCGGACCGGCGCGAACTGGGCGTCGGTGTCGAACCAGAGCCGTTCGAGCAGGGCGGCGTCGCTCCAGTCGGGCTGGCGGGTGGGCCCCGCCACCACCTCACGCACCCGGGCGTCGGGCGGCAGGTCGACGCCCCGCTGGTCGTAGTAGCCGACCCGCACGGTCGAGCCCCGCACGACCCGACCCGAGCGAGGTTCCCGGCGCCCGGCGATCAGGTCGAGCAGCGTCGACTTCCCGCTGCCGTTGACGCCCACGACGCCGAGGCGCTCGCCGGGGCCGAGCAGGAGGTCGACGTGCTCGAACAGCGGCGGCCCGTCGCCGTGGCCGTCGGTGACGTCGTGCAGCTCGACGACGGTCTCGCCCAAGCGGGGCGTGCGGACCAGCTCGGCCAGCGGCAGCTCGCCGGCCCGGGCCGGCTCGGGGGCCCGGCCCTCGACGATCGCCCGGGCCGCGGCGACGTCGGCCTTCGGCTTGCGGGTCCGGGCCGGTGCGCCTCGCCGCAGCCAGGCCAGCTCGGCGCGGGCCAGGTTGCGCCGCTTGTGCTCGGCCTCGGCCTCCCGCCTGGCCCGTTCGGCCCGGGCCTCCAGGTAGGAGGCGTACCCGCCCTCGTGGACGTGGGCGGCGCCCCGGTCGAGCTCGAGGATGCGGGTGGTCAGGCGGTCGAGCACGTGGCGGTCGTGGGTGACCAGCACGAGGCCCCCGCGGAACGCGGCGAGGCGGTCCTCCAGCCAGGCGATGGCGTCGAGGTCGAGGTGGTTCGTCGGCTCGTCGAGGATCAGCAGGTCGCTCTCGGTGCCCTCCCCCAGCGCCACCAGCGTGCGGGCCAGCGCGACCCGCTTGGCCTGCCCGCCCGAGAGGCGGTCGACGGGCGTGCCCGCCACGCCGGACAGGCCGAGGCGGTCGAGGATCGCCGCGCCCTCCCAGCCGCCGCCGACGACCTCGGCCACCGGGCCGCCGGGCAGCGCGGCCTCCTGGTCGAGGGCGACGACCCTCGCCCCGCGCCCCCGGCGCACGACGCCGGCGTCGGGCGTGACCGTGCCGGCGAGCACGCCGAGCAACGTCGACTTGCCGGTGCCGTTGATGCCGACCACGCCGAGGCGGTCGCCGCTGGCCACCGTCACCGACAGGTCGGTGAACAGCGGCTTGCCGGGGCGGCTGGCCGACAGTCCCTGGGCGTCGACGAGGATCACGGCTCCGGAACGTACCGGCCGGCGCCGCCGGTCCCGCACGCCGCCGCGGTGCCCGCGACACCGCTCGGGCCTGCCGCGACCGGCGGCCGCGCCCGCACTAGCGTCGTCGGCCCATGCCCAGCGACGGCATCCTCTCCGGACCCCTCGACCTCGACGGTCCCCGCCGCCGGCCACCCGCCTACCCCACGGTCGAAGGTCGGCCGGGTCTCGAGGTGCTCCACCGCGCCACCGGGGTCGAGGGCACGCTGATCGGCTTCGAGCACGGCGGTGTCGCCATCCGCGACCGGCACACCGGCACCCGGCGGCTGGTGCGGGCCGACCCCGGCGGGTTCCGGGTCGGCGGGCGCGACGTCACGCTCGTCCCGCCCCGGGCAGCGCGCCCGCCGCGCCCCGCCCACACCGCCTCGGGGTCGAGGGCGGTGGACGGCCACCGGCCGCGGGTGGCGCGGGCGAGCCGCATCCTGGTCGAGGGCCTCCACGACGCCGAGCTGGTCGAGAAGGTGTGGGGCGACGACCTGCGCGTCGAGGGCGTGGTCGTCGAGCAGCTGGAGGGCGCCGACCACCTCGACCGGGTGGTCGCCGGGTTCCGCCCCGGGCCCGGGCGCCGCCTCGGCGTCCTGCTCGACCACCTCGTCGACGGGTCGAAGGAGGCCCGGATGGCCGCCGCCGTCCGCCACCCCCACGTGCTCGTCACCGGCACGCCGTTCATCGACATCTGGCAGGCGGTGCGCCCGAGGGCTGCCGGCATCGACGCCTGGCCCACCGTGCCGCCGGGCGAGCCCTGGAAGGAGGGGGTCCTCGCCCGGCTCGGCGTCCGGGCGACGCCGGGCGAGTTCTGGCGCACCCTGCTCGGCCGGGTGACCACCTACGCCGACCTCGAGCCGGCGCTGGTGGGCGCGGTCGAGCAGCTCATCGACTTCGTCACCGCCCCCGAGGGCTGAGGCAGGTCACATCCGTCCAAGCCGGTCGTCGCCGGCGCTCCGTACCGTGCGGGCCATGACCACGACGACGGGTTCGACTGCCGGGGCGGCCCCCACGGGGCCGGCGCCGGCGGAGGAGACGGGCGCGGCGCTGGGCCGCCTGCTGTTCGGCTTCTTCCCCACCCAGGTGCTCCACGTCGCGGCGACGCTCGGCCTGGTCGACCACCTCGCCGACGGGCCCCGCACCGTGGAGGACCTGGCGCGGGCCACGGGCACCCACGGGCCGTCGCTGCACCGGGTGCTGCGGGCCCTCGCCTGCTTCGGTGTGCTCGACGAGGTGGCGCCGGGCACCTACGGGCGCGGCCGGCACGCCGACGGGCTGGTCGAGGGCGGGCCGTCCTCGATGGTGCACCTGGTCCGCCTGTTCGCCGGGCGCGACGTGTGGCGCTCGTGGGGCGAACTGGACGAGACGGTCCGTACCGGCGAGCCGGCGTGGCACCGGGTGACCGGGGCCTCGTCGTTCGAGACCTTCGCCGCCGACCCCGAGCAGCAGGCCAGCTTCAACAAGGCGATGGCCGAGGGCACACGGCGGGCGGCGCCCGGCATCGTCGCCGCGGGCCGCTTCGAGCGGTTCTCGACCGTCGTCGACGTCGGCGGCGGGGACGGCACCCTGCTGGCCGCCGTTCTCGCCGCGCACCCCGACCTGCGGGGCACCGTGTTCGACACGCCGTCGGGCGTCGACGGCGCGGACCGGACGCTCGCGGACGCGGGGGTGGCGGACCGGGCGTCGGTGGCGACCGGCGACTTCTTCGGGTCGGTGCCGACCGGCGCCGACGCCTACCTGGTGAAGAGCGTCGTCCACGACTGGGACGACGAGCGGGCGACGCAGCTGCTGCGCCGGGTGCACGAGGCGGCGACCGACGAGAGCGCGCTGCTGGTGGTCGAGCCGCTGATGCCGACGGCGCCCGCCGCGAGCCCGGAGGTGCTGATGCTCGTGATGAGCGACCTCAACATGCTCGTCTGCACCGGCGGGCGGGAGCGGACCGAGGCGGAGATGCGCGACCTGCTCGCCGGGGCCGGTTTCGAGGTGCGCTCGGTGACGCCGGCGCCGGGGTCGGCCTACAACGTCGTCGAGGCCGTGCCGGTCGCCTGACCGGCGGCCGCCCGCAGCGCCCGTTCGAGCAGGGCGGCGTCACCCAGGCGCCGCTTCAGCTCGCGCTCCAGCCCGGCGATCGGGTGCAGGTTCTGCGGGGCGCGGGGGTCGTTGTGGGGCTGGCTGGCGAACCGGGGCAGCGTCGCCGCCACGACGTCGGCCCGGGCGACCGCCTCGGCGGCCGGCAGGTCGCCGGACGCCTCGCAGCGCACCACCCCCCACCAGGCGTGGCTCGCGGGGCCGGGGAGCCGCAGGTACCACGACCACCGGTAGCGGTGGCCGCCGACCCGGAACAGCGGCGTGCGCTCGCCGGCGCCCAGGCGGGCGATGACGGGGTGGAGGGCCGGCGGCAGGTAGGAGACGTGGTGGGTCTTGATGTAGCCGACGGCACCCGCGACGTGCCGCCGGTCGCCGAGCGGACCGTCGACGACGAGGAGGTCGTGTCCGCCGGCCGCGGCGACGGCGACGCGGGCCTCGAGCGCACCCCGGACCTGGCCGAGCGCCTGGCCGATGGGGTCGCCCCCTGCCTGCTCGGTGACCGGGTGGGGGTCGTAGCGGCCGTGCCGGGTGTCGATGGGACCGAGGTCGGGCGCGGTGGTCAGCACGCCGCGGCGCACCTCGGCGGCCGCCACCTCGGCCCGGCCGTCGCAGCGGACGACGCCGGCCGCCCAGCTGGCGCACACGCCGGCGTGCGCCGTGCCGTCGTCGTGCTCGATCCAGACGCGGGCGTCGACGCGCTGGACGCCGTCGACGAACAGCACGCCGGCGGCCGGCTCGGCCGACGGCCGGATGGGTGCCCAATCGGCCGGGTCGCGCTCCACGGTCAGGTCGACCTGGGCCTCGGTGTCGCCGAGGGCCTCGGCCCCGACGGACCCGCCGTAGTCGGGCGCCCAGGTCTCGACCGAGAACCTCACCGCCGCCTCCGGTGCCCCGGCCGGGACGCGGGATCGCCTCGCCCGGTGCTCACTGCTCCACCCGCTCGATCGTGGCCGACCCGCCGACCTTGCGGACCTCGAACCGCACCGGCAGCCGCTCGGCCAGCTCGCGCACGTGGGTGACGATCCCCACCACCCGGCCCCGGGCGCCGAGGTCGTCGAGGGCGGCGGCCACGACGTCGAGCGTGTCGGGGTCGAGCGTGCCGAAGCCCTCGTCGAGGAAGAGCGACTCGAGCCGGGCCGCGCCCGCCGCCGCCAGGCCGGCCACCTGGTCGGCGAGGGCGAGGGCCAGCGCCAGCGAGGCGAGGAAGGTCTCGCCGCCCGACAGCGTCCGCGCCGAGCGGACCTGCGAGGCGTTGGTGTGGTCGACCACGCCGAAGCCGCCGGAGCGGGCGTCGACGGCCAGCGTGTAGGCGCCGCCGCTCAGCTCGGACAGCCGCTCGGAGGCGCCCTCGACCAGCTGGTGCAGCGCCTCGTCGAGGAGCCACTTCTCGAAGCGGTTGGCGGCGAGGTGGCCGGCGAGCGCCTCGGCCACCTGCTGGGCCTCGCGGGCGGTGCGCTCCTCCTCGCGCAGCTGCTCGGCCAGGGCGAGCTGCTCGTCCAGGCGGTCGAGCTCGGCCCGGGCCCGGGCGTGGGCGGCCGCCACGGCCTCGCCCGGCCAGGCGCCGGCGGGCGCCTGGTCGACGCCGGCGTCCCGGGCGGCGGCGACGAGGCCGTCGACCAGCGCGGCGGCCTCGGTGCGGGCCTTCTCCGCCGCCCGCAGGTGCGCGTCCCGGTCCTCGGCGACCGCCGGCGCCGTGGCCCGCGCCCACGCGACCAGCGCCTCCCAGTCGGCGGCCAGGTCGCGCCGCTCGGCGGGCGGCGGCCCCAGCGCGGCGACCGAGTCCCGGGCCCGGTCGAACGACCGGCGGGCCTCGTCCTCGCGGTCGGCGACCGCCCGGCGCCGGCGGGCGACCTCCTGCCCGGCGCGGCGGGCGTCGCGCTCGGCCCGGCGGGCGGCGTCGAGCGCCTTCTCGGCGTCGCCGACCGCCGCCAGGTCGCGGGCGACGGCCTCGGGCGAGGGGGCGTCCGCCAGACGATCGTCGACCTCGACCAGCTGGGCCCGGACGGCCTCGAGCTTGGCGTCGACCCGCGCCTTGCGGGTGGTGGCCTCCTCCAGCGCCCGGCGGGCGGCGGCGACCGCCGCCTCGGCCTCGGTGACGGCCGCGGTGGCCCGGTCGAGGTCGGCGGGCGGCGCGTGCGACGGCAGCTCGGCGACGCGCTGGCCGCAGACCGGGCACGGCTCCCCGACGACCAGCTGGGGTACGAGCGCCCGGGCCTGCAGCGCCACCGCGACCCGCTCGCGCTCGACCACGGCCGCCCGGTGCGCCTCCTCGGCGTCCGCAAGCCGCGCGCGGGCGTCGTCGACCGCGGCCGCGGCCTCGGCCTCGGCCGCCTCGCCCCGCGCCACCGTCGCGGCCAGGTCGGCGCGCCGGGCGTGGGCGTCGCGCACGGCCTCGAGCGCCCGGCGGTCGGGCAGCTCGGCCAGGCGCTGCTCGGCGTCCTCGACCGCGGCCGCGGCCTCCTCGGCCAGCTCGGCGCACCGGCGCGCGGCCTCGTCGACCTCGGCCAGCTCGGCGGCCAGGGCGTCGAGCCCCTCGGGCGGGGCCAGGCGCTCGAGCAGCGCGAGGCGCCCGGCCGCCTCGTCGGCCCGGGTCCGGGCGGTGCGCTCGGCCTCGGCCAGGGCGTCGAACCGCGGGCGCTCCCCGGCCAGGCGGCGTTCGAGCCCGGCCAGGCGGTCGGCCCGATCCGCGGCCCGGGCGCGGGCCTCGGGCGTGGCGCCGGCCAGGTCGGCCAGGCGGCCGGCAGCGACGTCGGCCGCGCCGCGGGCCAGCGCGGCCCGCTGGCGGGCGGCGTTGGCGACCTGGTCGTAGAGCCCGAGGTCGAGGAGCCGCACGAGCAGGTCCTGGCGGCTGCGGGGCTTGTCGTGCAGGAAGCGGGCGAACTGGCCCTGGGGCAGCGAGACGCAGGTGGTGAAGTGCTCGAAGCCCAGGCCGAGCAGGGCGGTGACCGTCTCGGTCACCTCGTCGGCGGTGCCGGCCAGGACCTCGTCGCCCCGCTGGAGCCGGGCCTCCTTGGTCGTGGCGCCGCCGGACCGGGTGGCCCGCACGACCCGCACCGCCGTGTAGGCCTCGTCGTCGACGGTGAAGTCGAGGCGGACCCGGGCCTCGGTCAGGTTCTGGCTGATGACCGGCGCCACCGCCCGCCGGTCGTCGAGGCGGGGGACGGTGCCGTAGAGGGCGAAGGTCAGCGCGTCGATGACGCTCGTCTTGCCCGACCCCGTCGGCCCGACGAGCGCGAACAGCTCGGCGCCCTCGAAGTCGACGACGGTCGGCGACCGGAAGGCCATGAACCCGGCCAGCTCGAGGCGGCGTGGCCTCACGGCGCCACCTCGCCGGGCGCGGACGCCAGCTCGTCGACGAGCTCGTCGAACAGGGCGACGAGGCGCTCGTCGTCGACGTCCCGGGTGGCCAGGTACTCGACGAACAGGTCGTGGGGCGTGCGCCGCAGCCGGTCGGCGTCGGCGGTGCGCCGGGGACCGTCCCCGTCGGCGTCGCGGGCGGCGAGCACGACCTCGACGGCGCTCGGGAGGCGGGCCCGCACCTCGTCGGCCAGCCCGGCCCGGGCGGGCTCGTCGAGCACGATCCGCAGGTGGTCGCCGGTCGCCCCCTCGTCGGCGGCGCCGTCGGGGCCGTCCGCGGCCGACTCGTCCCCGGCACCCGCGGCGGCCAGCACCTCGGCCAGGGTCCCCCGCAGGGTGCGCAGGCGCCGGCCCGACCGCAGCGGCACCGCCCGCACCTCCGCCGGCAGGCCGGGGCGGAGGGCGACGACGTTGACCTGGGGCTCGTTGGCCGTCTCGCCGAAGTCGAGCTGCAGCGGGGAGCCGGCGTAGTGCAGCGGCGCCGGGCCCGGCAGCTGCTGGGCCCGGTGCAGGTGGCCGAGCGCCACGTACTGGGCCGCCGCCGGGAAGGCGGTGGCCGGCACCCAGTAGTCGAACACGGTGTGGGCGCCCCGCTCGCCGCCGCCGAGCGTGCCGCCCATGACCATGAGGTGGCCGGCGACGAGGTTGACGGTGTCGGCCCGGAACCCGGCGGTGAGCGCCCGGACGATGCGGGCCACCCGGTCGGCGTAGGCGGCGTGGGCGTCGGCGGCGTCACCGGAGATCAGCAGGTCGGCCTTGACGACGTAGCGCTGCGACGGGAACGGCAGCAGCGCCACCTGCGCCCGCTCGCCGTCGGTGTCGAGCTCGAGGACCCCGCCCTCCCCCGGCGGCCGGATGGCGGCGGCGACGTGGATGCCGCTGGCCTCGGACAGCGGCGCCACGGCCGCGAGCCGCTGGGCCGAGTCGTGGTTGCCGGCCACGACGACGACCGGGCGGCCGCCCGCGGCCAGGTCGAGGAGCGCCCGGTAGACGATGCGCTCGGCCTCGGGGGACGGGCTGGCCGTGTCGAACAGGTCGCCGGCCACCACGACGAGGTCGACCGACTCGCGCTCGGCGACCTCGGCGATCTCGGCCAGCACGGCCTGGTGCTCGGCGGCTCGCGACCGCCCCCGGATCGCCTTGCCGACGTGCCAGTCGGCGGTGTGCAGCAGCTTCACGGACGCACCCCCGCGACGCTCACGGGTCCGGGAACCCGGCGAACGGGTCGCCGGCCGCCTCGGTCGGCGTGTCGGCGTCGGCGCCGGCGGCTGCCGCGGGGGGCTCGCCCGCCTCGCTGGCCCGGGTGGCCCACGCCGGGAACGGGAACTGGACGACGAGCGGGATCGGCAGCTCGGGCTGGGAGACGATCATCGTGCCGGGCTTGACGATGGTGGCCCGCTGACGCTGGGCGGGCGGCAGGAAGCCGTACTCGCCCCGGGCGGCCTCGGCGGCGTCGAGCCGGCCCACGATGCGGACGGCCGAGTTGGCGACGACACGCCGCTCGACCTCGCTGGCGGTCTGCTGGGCGCCGATCAGCACGATGCCGAGCGACCGACCCCGCTCGGCGACGTCGAGCAGGATCTCCTTGATCGGGCTGAAGCCGTCGCGGGGCGCGTACTTGTTGAGCTCGTCGAGCACGACGAACTGCAGCGGCCGCGCCTGGCCCGAGCGCTCCTTGCGGCGGAACGTCTGGCCGAGGACGACGCCGACGACGAACCGCTTGGCCCGGTCGTTGAGGTTGTGCATGTCGACGACCGTCACCTGGGCCCGCTCGAGGTCGACCCGGTGGGCCTCGGGCCGGGGGACGTCGGCCCGGACGAGGTGGCGCACGTGGGGACGGGCGCCGTGCAGCCGGCGCAGGAAGGCGTTGACCGTGCCGGCGCCGATGGCCCGGCCGGCCCACTGGTCGGGCCCGTCGAGGTCGACCTTGTCGTCGATCAGGTCGACGAGCTCGTCGAAGGTGCGCACCACCCGGCCGTCGATCGCCACCGCGCCGTCGCCAACCGGCTCGGCGCCCCGGCGGAGCTGGGCCGCGACGTTGTGGACGACCATGGCGTACTGCTGGCGGTCGTCCTCGGCGTCCGCGAAGAGGAAGGGCAGCAGCTCGTCCCGGCAGAAGTCCTCGATCGTCCAGAAGAACGAGGTGACGTCGCGCTGCCGGGAGGCGACGTCGGGGCTGGCGTTGGGGTCGTCGCGCACCGGCGGGGCGAAGAAGGCCACCGACCCGAACGGCCCGGCCGGCAGGCCCAGGCGGCGGTAGAGCTCGGGCTGGTCGTCGGCCAGCTCGACGTTGGGGTGGTCGAGGAAGAGGAGGTCTTCGCCCTTGACGTTGAAGATGAGGGCCTTGGTGTTGGCCGCCTCGGCGCCGAGGACGCCCGAGTGGAACAGGCTGTAGAGGAGGAAGGTGGCGTAGGTGGTCTTGGTGGCGACGCCCGAGACGCCGCTGATGTTGACGTGCGCCCCCCGGGTGCCGTCGAGGAACTCGAGGTTGAGGTAGAAGGGCTCCTCGTCGCGCGACAGCCCGGCCGGCAGCAGGCTGCGCATCTGGCTGAAGAGCAGGGCGTCCTCGCGCTCGGCCCCCGTCGCCTTGCGCACCGGCTCGCCGGGCAGCGGCGGCACGAAGATCTCGGGCTCGAAGCGGGTGGCCATCACCTGCGCCGCCTCGCTGACCCGGGCCGGCAGCACGCCGTCGGCGACGAGGAACACGTCGCTGTCCATGCGGGCCCCCTCGTGCACGGCCCGCACCTGCGAGACGACGCCCGAGATGCGCAGTGGCCGACCGTCGGGCAGCACCCGGTCGACCACGACGACGTCGTCGAGCTGCAGGTAGGCGCCCTCGCCCACCCCGACCCAGAACTCGAGCGGGGTGGCCGGCTCGGTGCCGATGACGCGCCCGACGACGGGCGAGGGGGCGTCCCCGGGAGCCGTGCCGTCGGGAGGTTCGTCCATGGCGACCGAACTTATCCAGCGGCTGTGACGCGCCCGCGCATGGGCCGCGACACCGCGCCACCCCCGGGGGCCGCCGGCGCCCCCTCAGCCGGGCAGGAAGGAGAGGCGCACCTCGCGCCGGGGGTTGTCGACGTTCAGGTCGACGAGGCAGATGCTCTGCCAGGTGCCGAGGGCCAGGCGGCCGCCCTCGACCGGCACCGTGGCGTAGGGCGGGACGAGCGCCGGCATGACGTGGGTGCGGCCGTGGCCGGGCGACCCGTGGCGGTGCCGCCAGCGGTCGTCCGGGGGCAGCAGGTCGCGCAGCGCCCGCAGGAGGTCCTCCTCGGAGCCGGCGCCGGTCTCGATCAGCGCGACGCCCGCCGTGGCGTGGGGCACGAAGACGTGCAGGAGGCCGTCGCCGGCACCGGCGACGAACGCCTCGCAGTCGCGGGTGATGTCGACCACGGTCTCCGTCGAGCCGGTCGTGTAGCTGAGCGTCTCGGTGCGCATCGCGCCAGTGTGCGCCGCCCGTGGCGATGACCGCAGCACCTGCGGTTCGCACCGGTCGCCGGTGGGCCGTAACGTCCGGTCGCATGGGTGATGCGAGGGGACCGGTCTCCACGACGATCGAGGACGGCGTCGCCGTCGTGCGCTTCGACGACGGCAAGGCGAACGTGCTCACCTCGACCGTCATCGAGAGCTTCGACGCCGCGCTCGACCGGGCCGAGCAGGAGGCCCGGGCCGTCTGCATCGTCGGGCGCGAGCGGATGTTCTGCGCCGGCTTCGACCTGTCGGTCATGACCTCCGGTCCCGACGCGGCCCGCGAGCTGGTCGCCCACGGCGGTCGGCTGCTCATGCGCCTCTACGTCCACCCCCAGCCCGTGGTCGTCGCCGCCACCGGGCACGCCCTGGCCGCCGGCGCGCTGCTGGTGCTCACCGCGGACGTGCGGGTCGGGGCGGACGTGCCGGCCAAGATCGGCCTGAACGAGACCTCGATCGGCATGCCGCTGCCGGTGTTCGCCGTGGCGCTGGCCGAGGACCGGCTCGACCGGCGGGCGCTGGTCCCCGCCACGCTGGGCGCGCGGGTCTACGACCCGCACGGCGCGGCCGAGGTCGGCTACCTCGACCGGGTCGTCGCCCCCGAGCAGGTCGAGGCCGAGGCGATCGCCGAGGCCCGGCGCCTGGGCGAGTACGACCGGACGGCCTACGGCCAGACCAAGGAGGTGCTGCGGGGCCCGACCCTGGAGCGGGTGCGTGAGACCGGCGCCGCCGACCTGGCCCGCTTCCGGGTGGCCGAGACCGGCTGACCCGCCCGGGACCGGTCCGGGACCGGACCCGGTAGCGTCGTGCGCGGCGGGGACCGCACCGACGAGGAGGGCCGCCATGGCCGAACCCTGCACCCACCTCGGGACCGCCCGGGACGTGACGCCCTCGGCCGAGGGGTGCGAGGACTGCCTGCGCACCGGCGACCGCTGGGTCCACCTGCGGATCTGCCAGATGTGCGGCCACGTGGGCTGCTGCGACAGCTCGCCGAACCGCCACGCCACCGCGCACTGGCGCGCGCACCCCGACCACCCGCTCGTGCGGTCCTTCGAGCCGGGCGAGGACTGGTGGTGGTGCTACGCGGACCAGGTCGCGTTCGAGGTGCCGGGCGCGGCACCCGCGCCGTCGCACCCCTGACCTGCGCTTGATCACGGCGGGTGAAAGCTGATCTACTCGGTCGGATTTCAGACTCGCAGGAGGACTCCCCGACGATGACCGACGAGACCTG
>DATGPY010000206.1:0-4477 GCA_035304465.1 Acidimicrobiales bacterium
GCCCCGTTGGCGCCCAGCACGCCGATCTTCGCCCCCGGGTAGAAGGACAGCGAGATGTCCTTCAGCACCTCCTTGTCCGGGGGGTGGAACCGGCTCACCTTGCGCATGGTGAAGATGAACTGCGCGCTCATGCGCAGGGACCGTACCGGGTCGCCGGTCCGACCCCGAACCGCTGGTGGCCGGGGTTCGACCTCGGGGTTCCGCCGGTACGATCGCATCCGTGGGTGACCAACCGCCGTCGACCGCCGCTCTCGGCCCCAACGCCTGGCTCGTGGACGAGATGTACGAGCAGTACCTCGAGAACCCGAGCTCGGTGAGCGAGAGCTGGCAGGAGTTCTTCGCCGACTACCGCCGCGAGGGCGACCACGCGGCGCCGGCCCGGCCGTCCCCGGCCACCGACGGCCAGGCGACGGCGCCCCCGGCGCCGGGCGGTGCGGCGGCCGCACCTGCACCCACGGCGCCCGCACCGGCACCGGCGACCCCCGCCCCCGAGGCCCCGGCCCGCGCCACGGCGGCGCCGGCGCCCGCGGCGGCCGGGAAGGCCGGGAAGGACGGCGGCGAGGAGCCGGGCGAACCGCTCCGGGGCGCCGCCGCCCGCATCGTGGCCAACATGGAGGCCAGCCTCGGGGTGCCGACGGCGACGAGCTTCCGCGACGTGCCGGCCAAGCTGCTCGAGGTCAACCGCCGGGTCATCAACGGCTACCTCGGGCGCACCCGGGGCGGGAAGGTCAGCTTCACCCACATCATCGGGTACGCGGTCGTCCGGGCCATCGCCGACTCGGTGCCCCAGATGACCGCCACCTACGTCCAGGGCGAGGACGGCAAGCCCCGCATCGTCCGCCACGAGCACATCGGCCTGGGCCTGGCCGTCGACGTCGAGAAGGCCGACGGCTCGCGCACCCTCCTCGTCCCGGTCATCCGCGACGCCGACACGCTCGACTTCCGTACGTTCTGGGGGCGCTACGAGGAGCTGATCCGCAAGGTCCGGTCCAACAAGCTCAGCCCCGACGACTTCGCCGGCGCGACCGTCACCCTCACCAACCCGGGCACCATCGGCACGAAGCAGTCGGTGCCCCGGCTGATGCCCGGGCAGGGCGTGATCGTCGGCGTCGGCGCCATCGACTTCCCGGCCGAGTGGCGCGGGGCCGACCCGGCGATGCTCGCCGAGCTGGGCGCCTCGAAGACCATCACCCTCAGCTCGACCTACGACCACCGCATCATCCAGGGCGCGGAGTCGGGCCTGTTCCTCAAGCGGGTCGAGGAGCTGCTGCTCGGGGCAGACGGCTTCTACGACGAGATCTTCTCCAGCCTCGGCGTGCCCTACGAGGCCATCCGGTGGCGGCGCGACGTCAACCCGCTCGACAGGGAGCAGACGGCGCTCGAGAAGCAGATGGCGGTGGCGACGCTCATCCGGGTCTACCGGGTGCGCGGCCACCTCATCGCCGACCTCGACCCCCTGCGGTGGAAGGAACCGCAGATGGCGCCCGAGCTGGACCCGGCCACCTACGGGTTGACCATCTGGGACCTCGACCGCGAGTTCCTCACCGGCGGCCTGGGCGGCCGGGACAAGGCGCCCCTCAGCGAGATCCTGCGCATCCTGCGCGACGCGTACTGCCGCACCATCGGCATCGAGTACATGCACATCCAGGATCTCGAGGAGCAGCGCTGGATCCAGGAGCAGGTCGAGAACCCGAGCCGCCAGGAGCTCGACACCGAGGACCTCCGCCACATCCTCAGCCGGCTGAACGCGGCCGAGGCGTTCGAGAAGTTCCTCGGCACCAAGTGGGTGGGGCAGAAGCGCTTCGGCCTGGAGGGCAGCGAGAGCCTCATCCCCATCCTCGACGCCATCCTCGAGGAGGCCGCCGACGACCACCTCGACGGCGTGGTCATGGGCATGCCGCACCGGGGCCGGCTCAACGTGCTGGCCAACATCGTCGGCAAGAGCTACGACCAGATCTTCAAGGAGTTCGAGGGCACGGTCGACCCCGATGCCGTGCAGGGCTCCGGCGACGTCAAGTACCACCTGGGCCAGGTCGGCAAGTTCCAGAGCCGGTCGGGCAACCAGATCACGGTCGAGCTGGCCGCCAACCCCAGCCACCTCGAGGCGGTCGACCCCGTCGTCGAGGGCATGGTCCGGGCGAAGCAGGACCAGATCAACCGGCCCGACGCCTTCTCGGTGCTGCCCGTCCTGATGCACGGCGACGCCGCGTTCGCCGGCCAGGGCGTGGTGGCCGAGACACTCAACATGAGCGACATCAAGGGCTACCGGGTCGGGGGGACGATCCACGTCGTCGTCAACAACCAGATCGGGTTCACGACGACGCCCGAGGCGGCCCGGTCGGGCATCTACGCCACCGACCTGGCCAAGATCGTCCAGGCCCCGATCTTCCACGTGAACGGCGACGACCCCGAGGCCTGCGTCCGGGTGGCCCGGCTGGCGTACGCCTACCGGCAGCGGTTCCACAAGGACGTCGTCATCGACCTCGTCAGCTACCGCCGCCACGGCCACAACGAGGCCGACGACCCCAGCTACACGCAGCCGCTCATGTACGCCAAGATCGACGAGCGGCGGTCGGTGCGGAAGCTGTTCACCGAGTCGCTGGTCAAGCGGGGCCAGCTCACGCTCGAGGAGGCCGAGGAGGCACTCGACGAGTTCCGGGCCAAGCTCCAGCAGGCGCTCGACGAGACCCGGCAGTCGGCGCCGCCCTCGAACCTGCGGGCGGCCGAGCCGCCGCCCCCGCGGGGGGTGCTGCCGCCGGTCGAGACCGGTGTCGACCGCGCGGTGCTCGACCGGGTCTACGACGCGCTGAGCGCCTGGCCGGAGGACTTCAACGTCCACCCCAAGCTGCTCAAGCAGATGGAGGCCCGGGACAAGATGTACCGCGAGCAGGGCGAGGTCGACTGGGCCACCGCCGAGGCGCTGGCCTTCGGGTCGCTGCTGCTCGAGGGCACCGACATCCGCTTCGCCGGGCAGGACTCCCGCCGGGGCACCTTCAGCCAGCGCCACGCCGTGCTGGTCGACCAGGTCACCGGCCGGGAGTGGGCGCCGCTCGCGCACCTCGGCCCCGAGCAGGCCAAGTTCTGGATCTACGACTCCCTGCTGTCGGAGTACGCGGCGCTCGGCTTCGAGTACGGCTACTCGGTGGCCAACAAGGACGCGCTCGTCTGCTGGGAGGCGCAGTTCGGCGACTTCGTCAACGGCGCCAGCATCATCATCGACCAGTTCGTCGTGGCCGCCGAGGACAAGTGGGGCCAGACCTCGGGCCTGGTCATGCTGCTGCCCCACGGCTACGAGGGGCAGGGGCCGGAGCACAGCTCGGCCCGCATCGAGCGGTTCCTCATCCTCTGCGCCGACGACAACATCCAGGTCGCCAACGCGACGACGGCGGCCCAGTACTTCCACCTCCTGCGCCGGCAGATGCGGCGCGAGGTGCGCAAGCCGCTGGTCGTGTTCACGCCGAAGTCGCTGCTGCGGGCGCGGGCCACCCGGTCGCCGGTGTCCGCCTTCGAGCGGGGCCACTTCCGCGAGGTGCTGGACGACCCCCGGGTCGAGGACCCCGCGGCGGTGCGTCGGGTCGTGCTGGCCAGCGGGAAGGTCGGGCAGGAGGCGATCGCCGAGCGGGACAAGCGGGGCGTGCCGGTTGCGGTCGTCCGCGTCGAGCAGCTCTACCCGTGGCCCGGCGACCAGATCGCCGAGGCCGTCGCCCGCTACCCGAACGCCCGGGAGCTCGTCTGGCTGCAGGAGGAGCCGGCCAACATGGGCGCCTGGTCGTTCGTCCAGACCCGCCTGGCCGACCTGTTCGGCGACTCGCACGAGCTGCGACGGGTCAGCCGCCACGAGTCGGGCAGCCCGGCCACCGGGTCGCACGCCATCCACGTCCAGGAGCAGGAGGCGATCCTGGACGCGGCGCTGACACCCGGCGACTGAGCCCGCACCCGCCGGTCTGGTGTGACCAAGGTCACGTAACCCCGCCTTCCGTCCCGCGCGGGCCTGGTCGATAATGCCTGTTATCGAACGCGCGCGGCCGCCCGCCGCCCGACAGGGACCCGACGGAGGGGATCACATGGCTCTCGACGAGTACGCCGCCAACGCCGAGATCATCGGCCGAGACGACATCAACGACCTCGAGGCCATCCTGTCGGTGACGAACACCGACGTGGACGAGGCGATCCACACGGTCACCGACAACGCCGAGGCCATCTTCACCTGGGACTACGAGAAGGGCGCGCGGCAGGGGCTCAACAAGCTCTACGAGAAGGCCAAGCACGCCCAGTGGAACGGCGAGACCGACCTCCCCTGGGACACCGACGTCGACCTCGAGAAGAACGCGCAGCTCCAGCGCATGCAGTTCGCGGAGATGGAGCGCGACGTCACCGGCACGCCGCTGGAGAAGTTCTCCGAGAAGGACTTCATCCAGCTCTCCATCGAGATGGACAGCTGGACGCTGTCGCAGTTCATGCACGGCGAGCAGGGCGC
>DATGPY010000207.1:0-8196 GCA_035304465.1 Acidimicrobiales bacterium
CCATGGCCAGCAGGTGCTCCGCCAGTTCCTCCACCACCTGGCCGACTGCCGGCCCACCTGGACGATGACGTCGATCATCGAGCAGCAGGTGGCCGCCATCCGCCAGCAGGTGGGCGACGGGCGGGTGATCTGCGCCCTGTCGGGCGGCGTCGACTCGGCCGTCGCCGCCGCGCTCGTCCACAAGGCGGTCGGTCCCCAGCTGACCTGCGTGTTCGTCGACACCGGCCTGCTCCGCCAGGGCGAGGCCGAGCAGGTGGTCGAGACGTTCCGGCGCCACCAGAAGATCGAGCTGATCCACGTGCGCGCCGCCGACCGCTACTTCGAGGGGCTGGCCGGCGTGACCGACCCCGAGGACAAGCGCAAGATCGTCGGCGAGCTGTTCATCCGCATCTTCGAGGAGTCGGCCGGGGGGCTGGAGGACGCCCGGTTCCTCGTGCAGGGGACGCTGTACCCCGACGTCATCGAGTCCGGCGGCGGCACCGGGGCGTCGACCATCAAGAGCCACCACAACGTGGGCGGCCTGCCCGAGGACATGTCCTTCGAGCTGGTCGAGCCGCTGCGCAGCCTGTTCAAGGACGAGGTGCGCCGCGTCGGCGAGGAGCTCGGGCTCCCCGAGGAGATCGTGTGGCGCCAGCCGTTCCCCGGGCCGGGCCTGGCCGTGCGGATCATCGGCGAGGTCACGCCCGAGAAGGTGGCGATGCTCCAGCACGCCGACGCCATCGTGCGCGACGAGCTGCGCCGCGCCGGGCTCGAGCGCGAGATTTGGCAGGCGTTCGCGGTGCTGCCCGACATCCGCTCGGTCGGCGTGATGGGTGACGAGCGCACCTACGCCCACCCGATCATCGTCCGGGCGGTCACCAGCGAGGACGCCATGACCGCCGACTGGGCCCGGCTGCCCTACGACGTGCTGGCCTCGATGTCCAGCCGCATCATCAACGAGGTGCCGGGCATCAACCGGGTGGCCTACGACATCACGTCGAAGCCGCCGGGCACCATCGAGTGGGAGTGAGCCGGCTCAGTCGCCGGCGGTGACCGGCGACGGGGCGCCCGCGGCGCTCGCCGCCTCGACGCCGGCCGGCGCCGGCACGCCCAGCTCGCGGCGCCCGGCCAGGAAGGCGAGGCCGTAGAGCACGCCGACGACGATCAGCAGCGCGCGGTAGCCGATGATCAGCGACGTGTACTCGAGGATGCCGCCGAACATCGACCCGAGCAGGTTGGCGCCGAACGCGGTCGCCGAGGCGCTGGTCGACTTGAACCGCTGGGCGAACACCAGGTTGGCGGTGAAGATCGGCAGGAAGGCGAGCGTCACCGCCGCCAGGAAGCGGGGCAGGAAGGGCAGCTCGAGCAGCGCGCTGGGCGGCACCGCCCAGGCCAGTGCCAGCCCCGCCAGCAGCAGGACGTAGAGGCGCTGGGGCCGGCGGAAGCTGACCTTCTGCGAGAGCAGCACGGCCGCCAGCACGCTGAGCATGACGCCGAGGAACACCAGGGCGTTGACGAACCACGTCGTCCCGAAGAGCAGGGCGAACTGCACGACGCTCTTGGTCTCGAGCAGCAGGAACGCCGCGCCCATGCAGAACAGGTCGGTGTAGCGCAGCATCGGCCGCACCGGCCCGCCGACGCCCCGGATGGCCACCGCCGAGAACAGCAGGATGAGGCCGATCGTCACCAGGTAGAAGCCCGGCATCGACCGGGTGCGCAGGTAGGAGAAGGGGTGGTCGTCGGTGGACGGCGCCGCCGTGTCCGCGGGGCGCTCCCACAGCGCCTGCCGGGGGCCGTCGCAGGGGATGGCCTCGGGGTCCTCGGAGACGGTCAGGACCGCGAGGTGCGACGGGTCGTCCTCGTCGCCCGGCGAGAGGCGCTCGATGCACGGCGCCCGGCCGAAGACCTCCTCGAGGGTGCCGGCGTAGCGGTCCACCAGCCACCCCTCGCGGTAGTAGTTGTACATCGAGAACACGCCGCCCTCGGTGAGGTGCTCCTTGGCGGACTTGATGGCCTCCCGCGTGAACAGGTAGCTCTCGAGCCGAACCGAGGCCTGGCCGGTCACCAGGGTCAGCGAGTCGAGCAGGGCGAGCAGGATGCGGTCCCACTCCTCGTCGGTGCGCTCGAGGAAGGCGCGGCCGTCGTCGATGTGGACCTGGACCCGCTCGTCGTCGTAGGGCCGGTCGGGGTGATCGGCCTTGCCCAGCTCGTAGATCTTGCGGTCGATCTCGACGGCGTCGACGTGCTCGGCGCCGTTCTGCAGCGCGGCGGCGACGTCGTTGCCGCCGCCCGCCCCGATGATCAGCACCCGACGGGGCTGGGCGCCGGTGGCCTGCGCGTAGTTGGACCCGTAGAGGGGGTTGTCGGCGACCGGAAGGGTCGACTGGTGGGGGACCTCGTTGACCTTGGCCATGTAGCCGCCGTAGGGGGCGTCGTCCTGCTCGACCTTGTAGTAGGGCGACCACCACGTGCGCTCCTCCATCGACTCGATGCCGAGGAGCACGACGACGGCGGCGACCGCGACCACGGTGACCACCTGCACCCGGGGGAGCGAGACGAGGATCAGCACGGCGCCGGCGACGGCGCCCCAGGCCACCGGGGGCAGGCCGAGGAAGGACAGCGCGGTGACGCCGAGGATGCCGAGCACGCTGCCGACGAGGTCGAGCTTGTAGGCCTCGAGCGGCTCGAACTTCTTGAACGTGCGGGCGACGCCGTCGGTGATGAACATCAGCAGCGTCGCCACGGTCACGAAGATCACCGGCAGGACGACCTCGCGGGGCGGCCCGGTGATCGTGGGCTCGTTGAAGAAGATGAGGTCGCTGCCCTCGACGCTGATGTCGATGGGCGCCAGCCGGATGAAGGCGACGAACAGCGCCAGCACGACCGGCGCGAACGGGAACAGCGGCCGGCCGCCGCGGCCCGCCCACAGGAAGCCGAGGCCGATGCCGAGGAAGCTGCCGAGCAGGACGAGGTTGGAGAAGTACGCCAGGTAGACGACGTTGGCGCCCGACCAGCGGATGACCGCCAGCTCGACGAACAGCATGAGGAAGCTGAGCATGACCAGCCGCGGGCGGTCGCTGATCAGGCGCTTCGGCTCGTCGGTCTGCGGTGCGTCGGTCAACGTGCCCCCCCCGGCGGCGCGGGTCCCCATGCGGTGTGACCCGGACACGCTAGACCCTGGGTGGCGGGCGCGCCCAAGGGAGCGCGCCCCGTGGTCTCAGGCGAGCGGCCGGCCGAACGGCTTCTCGTCCGTCCAGGTGGCGAGGAACGCCTCCGCGCGCTGCGCGGCGGCCAGCCACATGCCGGTGCCGTGCTCGGCCAGCTCGCTGCACGCCCTGTGGACGCGCTGCACCGGGTCGCCGCCCTCCGCGTCGAAGCGGGCGAGCAGCGGTGCGGCGGTGGACAGGAAGTCGGGGATCACGACCCGGTCGGACCTCCGGAGCACGGCGAAGGCTCGGGCGGTGACGGGCACGGGCGTCAGCGGGACGATCGTGCGGGCCTGCACCACCGCGGCGGTCGGGTGGTCGAGGACGCCGGCCTTGCCGGCGACGAACAGCACGTCGCAGGCGGCGTCGTAGCGGGGTTCGGCGAGGGTGGCGCCGACCTTGGAGAGCTGGGCGGTGGCGGCCTCGGCGACCGGCCCGGTGCCGACGACGGCGGCGGTGCGCCAGTCGTGGGGCCCGGCCACCCGGCCGGCCGCGAGCGCACCGGCGGCGGCCAGCTCGGGATCGGGCGGCTCCCAGCCGAGCGGCCCGAGGTCCTCGGCGGACATGCCGGTGCCCGGCCAGAGGACGAGCGAGCCGGCCTCGGCCCGGGGGCGCACCTCGTCGAGGAAGGCCGCCACGGCGTCGGCCCGCTGGTCGACCTTGGCGTTGATGCCGGCCGAGGCCCCGGCGTGGCCCGCGACGCCGAAGGCGGCGAACGCGTAGGTCACCGAGCGGGCCAGCAGCACGGCGCCGTCGCGCAGGACCTTGGGCGCGAGGCGCACGACGCCGACGGAGGTCGTCGCGCCGTCGATGTCGGTGACGACGAAGCCGTCGGTGCCGGTCAGCTTGTCCACCTTCACGGGCGCCGATCCTTGCAAGCCGCGCCCGGCCGCCGCCACCCGGCCCGCCGGCGGTGGCGGGCCGTCAGCCGCCGGACAGCTCGTCGTTGAGGTACGCGACGACCGCCTCGATCTCCTCGGGGCTCAACTCGTCCTCCCAGGCGGGCATGCGCCCCCGGCCCTCGCGGACGACCTCGATCTGCTCCTCGACCGAGAGCCGGTCGCCGATCCCCTCGAACCCGGGGCCGACGCCGCCCTGGCCCGAGGCGCCGTGGCAGGCGGCGCAGTTGCCACGGTAGACGGCGGCGCCGTCGGGCCCGTCGCCGCCGTCGCCGCCGGCGGCCCGGTCGCCGCCGTCGCCCCCCTCGCCCTCGGGCAGGCGGAACGCGGCGATGCCGCCGCTCGGGTCGTCGGGCGCAGCCGCCAGCCACCAGCCCCAGCCGGCGTAGACCGTGCCCTCGACGACGGCGACGCCGCCGGCGGCCGGGGCGTCCACCTCGTGGCGCCAGAGCCGCTCGCCGTCCTCGGCCGCGTAGGCGGCGATGCCGCCGCCGTCGTCGGCCAGGTAGAGGACGTCGTTGGCCCAGGTGACCGGCCCGGTGACGTGGGCGCCGACCTCGGCGCGCCAGAGCTCCTCGCCGGTGTCGGCGTCGAGGGCGAAGAGCAGGGCGTCCTGGCTGGCGTCGTTGGAGGCGACGTAGATCGTCCCCGCCGCGACGGCGGCCGAGGCCATGACCCCGCCCTGGAGGCCGCCCTCGGTCAGCGGCCGCTCCCAGAGGAGCTCGCCGGTGTCGCGGTCGAGCGCCCGGTAGGTGCCGGCCTTGTCGCCGACGCCCACGGCGTCGACCCCGTCGGCCGTGAACAGGTTGGGCATGGCGCCGACGTCGGCGTCCGCACCGGTCTGGTCGCGGATGGTCCAGGTGTCGCCGGCGGTGAACTGCGCCGTCCACACCTCCTCGCCGGTCTCCAGGTCGAGCGCCACCAGGGCGTCGCTGCGGGGCGGGGCCGGGGGCGCGTAGCCCTGGCCGGTCCCCACGTAGAGCACCCCCCGTTCGGTGTCGACGGCCGGCGAGGACCAGATCGACACGCCGGGGCCCTCGCTCTCGTCCCCGGCGGTCGTCCAGAACCGCCACCGCTCCTCGCCGGTGGCGGCGTCGAGGGCGACGACCGAGCCGCGGAAGGTCGACGGGTCGCCGGGGACGAAGACCTCGAAGCTGCCGACGCCGGCGACGACCAGGTCGTCGACGACGATCGGGGAGCCGAACACGACGGCCTTCGGGTGCTCGTCGAGGTCGGTCTCCCAGACGACCTCGCCGCTGTCCCGGTCGAGCGCCACGAGCCGGGCGTCGAAGGTGCCGGCGACGACCCGGTCGCCGTCGACGGCCACCGAGCCGCCGATGTAGCCGGGGCTGACCTGCTGCGCCCACAGCTCCTCGCCCGACGCCGCGTCCAGCGCCCGGACGTGCCCGGTCCAGTCGCCGACGTAGACGGTGCCGTCGACGACGGCGGGCGTGCCGCTGACCCCGTCGAGGCCGGTGACCTCCCAGGCGGGCGCGAGCTCGGACACGTCGTCGGGGCCGATCGTGACCTCGTCCTCGACGGCCCGGGTGTTGGCCAGGTCGTAGCCGACCCGCACCCACTCGACCGGCGGCACCTCGGCGGCGCCGCCGTCGTCGCCACCGTCGCCGTCGTCGCCGCAGGCGGCCAGGCCCGTGAGGAGGGCGACGAGCACCGCGACCGCCGGCCCCCGGCGGGCGGGCCGGCCGGGCGCGCGTCGGCGGAGGGTGGACCGGTCGTCGTGCTGCCCAGCGAGTCCCACGTGCCGGACCGTAGCCGGGGTGCCGCCGTCCGACCCCGCCGGGCCGGGTTGGCGCCGCCGGGCCGGTCGCGCATGCTCGGGGGCATGATCCACATCGGCATCGTCGGTGACCACGACCCGGCCCAGGAGGCCCACGCCGCCACCGAGGACGCCCTCGGCCACGCCGCCGTCAACCTCGGCCTCGGGGTCGAGCCGACGTGGATCGCCACCGACGAGGTCGGCGACCCGCCGGACGAGCTGGCCGGGTTCGACGGCCTGCTGGTCGCGCCGGGGAGCCCCTACCGCGACCCGGAGGGGGCGCTGCGGGCCGTCGAGCACGCGCGCACGGCCGACGTGCCCCTGCTGGCCACCTGCGCGGGGATGCAGCACGTGGTCGTCGAGCTCGCCCGCCACGTGCTCGGCGTCGAGGACGCCCACCACGCCGAGTACGAGCCCGAGGGGGCGACGCTCGTCGTCACGCGCCTGGCCTGCTCGCTGGCCGGGCAGGAGCAGGAGGTCGATGTCCGCCCGGGCACCCGGGCCGCCGCGGCCTACGGCGACAGGACGGTCACCGAGCGCTACGCCTGCAGCTTCGGCCCCGACCCGGCGGTGGTCGACGAGCTCGTCCGGGCCGGCGTCGTCGTCAGCGGCACCGACGGGGAGGGGGCGCCGCGGATCCTCGAGCTGCCCGACCGGCGGTTCTTCGTGGCCACCCTCTTCGTGCCGCAGGTCCGGAGCACGGTCGTGCACCCGCACCCGCTCGTGTCGGCCTTCGTGGCGGCGGCCGAGGAGGCGGCCCGCGGCGACGAGGACGGCACCGAGCCCGCGGTGGTGGTCCGGCGCCCGGACGGCTGAGGGGCCGGCGGGCGGGTCAGCCGCCGGCCGGCGGCTGCTTGAGGGCGGACTCGAGGACCGCCGCCACCGAGGCGGCGTAGGGGCTGGTGGCGTCGAGGCCCAGCTGCACCACCGACATGAGCAGCGACATGACGATGGCGACCATCCCCTCGGCCATCGTCGTGGGGTCGACGTCCGGCCGGACGATCCCCGCGACCTGGTCGGTGGCCAGGCGCTCGGCGGTGGCCTTGCGCAGCTCCTCCAGCGCCGGGACGTGGAGCACCCGGGGCGTGACCTCGGGCTCGAGGCCGGCGAGCAGCCGGCGGGCGAGCGGGTGCCGATCGACGGCGTCGAGGAGGCTGACGAGCAGCATGTCCTGCCAGTCGAGCGGGTCCGGGTCGTCGAACGCGCCGGAGAGCGCCTCGTGGATGACCGCGGCGGCGTCCTCGTCGACCGCGGCGAGGAAGAGCGCCTCCTTGTTGGCGAAGTAGGCGTAGGGGACGGTGCCCCCGACGCCCGCCTCTCGGGCGATGTCGGCCACCGACGTCGCCCGGTAGCCGTCGCGCCCGAAGCGCGCCACGGCGGCGCGCAGGATGTCGCGTCGGGTCTGCTCGCCCTTTGTGCGGGGCGGTGGGGCGGAGGTGGGCGCCATCGTCGGCCCCGACGGTAGCAGACAGGAATTGAGAATTTTGCTCAAACTCTCAATTCGCTGTGCTAGGGTCGGGGCATGACGCAGGCCAGCACCGGTGAACGCACGATCCCGACCCGGCGCATCTCGTTCGAGGAGTCGCTGCAGGACCTGCCCCGCCACTTCGCCGTCGACGGCGACATCCTCCTCAGCCACTTCGCCGCCGTCCTCTCGGCCCTCTTCCCCGACGGCGAGGACTTCTTCGTCCGCTCGGTCCGCCACTACCGCGACCGCATCACCGACCCCGAGCTGAAGAAGCAGGTCGCCGGCTTCATCGGCCAGGAGTCGGTGCACGGGCGCGAGCACCGGGTGCTCAACGAACGCCTCGCCCAGCTGGGCTACCCGACCAAGGGCATCGAGCGGTTCACGCGCCGCGGCCTCGAGTCGCGGGAGCGGATGGCGCCGCCGATCTCCAACCTCGCCTTCACCGCGGCGCTCGAGCACTTCACCGCCACGCTCGCCGAGCTCCTCCTGTCCAGCGACGACGTGCGGGCCCTGTTCGGCCACGACGGCGTGCGCGACGTGTTCCTCTGGCACGCCCTGGAGGAGTCCGAGCACAAGGCCGTCGCCTTCGACGTCTACCGGGCGGTGGGCGGCACCGAGCGCATGCGGATCTGGACCATGCACGGCCTGCGCTTCGGCTTCCCGATCCTGGTGGCCGTCCTCATGGCCATCTCGCTGGCCCGCGACCCCGCGGCCCGGCGGTGGGGGAACCTGCGCCGCAGCTGGCGCCGGTTCCGCTCCTCGCCGCTGCTCAGCCGCGACCTGTGGAACCGGCTGCGCGAGTACTGCCGCCCGGGCTTCCACCCCGACGACATCGACGCCAGCGAGCTGCTGGCCCGCTGGCGGGCC
>DATGPY010000208.1:0-4061 GCA_035304465.1 Acidimicrobiales bacterium
CGCCTGGGCCCGGGCCACCGGGACCGTGCCCACCAGCTTCCCCATCGTCGACGTCGCGCCCTGAGCGCGCTGCGCCCTCCGGGAGGTGCCCTCGTGCCCCGACACACCTTCGAGCTCAACGGCGAGACCGTCACGGTGGACACGCCCGACGACGCCAACCTGCTCTGGGTGCTGCGCGACGTCCTGGGCGTGACCGGCCCCAAGTACGGCTGCGGCGTCGGCGTGTGCCGCGCCTGCACCAGCCACCTCGACGGCGCCGCCTTCCAGCCCTGCACGATGACGGTCGCCGAGTGCGCGGGCCGCTCGGTCACGACGATCGAGGGCCTGGCGGACGGCGACGAGCTGCACCCGGTCCAGCAGGCGTGGATCGACGAGGACGTCGCCCAGTGCGGCTACTGCCAGCCGGGGCAGATCATGGCCGCGGTGGCGCTCCTGGCCGAGAACCCGAACCCCAGCGACGACGACATCGACGACCGCATCGACAACGTCTGCCGCTGCGGCACCTACGTCCGCATCCGCAAGGCCATCCACCGGGCCGCCGCGACGATGTGAGCCGTGCGCGCCGGCCGGGGCGCAGGACCGCCGCATATCCGGGTGCGGCGCGCCCCGGCGCCAGGGGATGATCGGCGTGATGGACGTCTACGAGATCCACGTCGACCTGAAGCCGGGCGTGTCCGACATGGACTTCGCCGCCGCGGTCGACGGCTACCTCGGCTCCCTCGCCGAGAAGGAGCTCATCGCCGGGTGGCGGCTCCTGCGCCGGAAACTCGGCTTCGGTTCGGGGGGCGGCGAGTTCAAGCTGCTGATCGAGGTCCGCGACCTCGCCCAGCTCGACGCCGCGTTCCAGGAGGTGTCGACGCGGGCCGAGCCGTTCGAGGGCCTGCACCACGGGGTCAACTCGCTGGTCACCAACTTCTCGGCCAGCCTCTACCGCGACTTCCCCGACCCGCAGCGGGTCCGGGGACAGGAGCGGTTCTGAACCCCGCTGCCCGGGCGCGCCGGACGGGCGCCGCGGAAGCGACGCCCGTCACCGGGGAGCGACCGCCAGGGGGCTACGGCCGCCAGCTCCCGGCCACCTGCCGGGTGGCGGCGTTCAGGCGGTTCCAGACGTTGATGCTGGCGATCGTGAGGAGCAGCCCGGCCAGCTGCTTCTCGTCGTAGTGGGCGGCGGCCGCCACCCAGACGTCGTCGGGGACCGGGTCCTCGCGGTCGGCCAGCCGGGTCACCGCCTCGGTGAGCGCCAGGGCCGCCCGCTCGGCGTCGGTGAAGTAGGGCGCCTCGCGCCACGCCCCGACGGCGAACAGGCGCTCGTCGGTCTCCCCGTGCCTCCGGGCGATGCGCCAGTGGCCGTCGACGCAGACGCTGCAGCCGTTGATCTGGCTGGCCCGCAGGTTCACCAGCTCGACGAGCTTGGGGTCGAGGCCCGTCTCGCCGGCGGTGCCGCTCAAGGCCTGGAGCGCCTCGGCCGCACCCGGCACGGTGTACGCAGGGTGGGTCATGCGCGGTTCCATCGGTCCTCCTGTGTGGTCGTCACAACGTCCGTCCCTCGGACGTCACCCGCATGACGCCCCCGAGCGGAAGGATGTGACATGACCGAGGAGACCCTGGCCCGGCGGTTCGAGGCGAGCCGGCCCCGCCTGCACGCCATCGCCGTCCGCATGCTCGGCTCGACCGCCGAGGCCGACGACGCCGTGCAGGAGGCCTGGCTGCGCGCCAGCCGGGCCGGCACCGAGGGGGTCGACAACGTCGAGGGCTGGCTGACGACGATCGTCTCGCGCATCTGCCTCGACCTGCTGCGCGCCCGCACCCGGGCGGCGGCCCGCGCCGAGGCGGCCGCCGAGGTCGCCGAGCCGGCACCGAGCCCCGAGGAGGATGCCGCCCTGGCCGACGCCATCGGCCCGGCCCTGCTGGTCGTCCTCGACGCCCTGTCCCCGGCCGAGCGGCTGGCGTTCGTGCTGCACGACCTGTTCGCCGTGCCCTTCGACGAGGTCGCCGCCATCCTGCGGCGCTCGCCGGCGGCCGCCCGTCAGCTGGCGAGCCGGGCCCGCCGGCGGGTGCAGGGCGCAGACCGGGACGGTGATCCGGAGCGGGAGCGCCCGGTGGTCGAGGCCTTCCTCGCCGCGGCCCGGTCCGGTGATTTCGCCGCCCTCGTCGAGCTGCTCGACCCCGACGCGGTGTACCGGGCCGACGAGGCCGCGGTCGCCGGGGGCGCGGCCCCGCTGCTGGTCGGCGCCGGCGCCGTGGCCGAGGCGTTCGTCGGCCGGGCGCAGGAGGCCGAGCCCGCGGTGCTCGACGACGTGCTCGGCGTCGTCGTCGCGCCCGGTGGCCGCGTGCTGCTGGTGCTCGAGGTCGCGGTCGAGGACGGCCGCATCGTGGAGGTGGACGTCGTGGCCGACCGGGAGCGGCTGGCAGCGCTCGGCCTCGCGGCCTGAGGGCGCCCGTCAGCCGGTCCCGCCGTCGGCGGCGCGGGCGTCGTCGGCGGCCCGGTTGGCGAGCACCTCGTCCATGTGGGCCTCGGCCCAGACCTCGACCTGGCCCAGGAGCTGCTCCCCGCCACCGCATGGCCGGTGGGGCGACGCCGGAACGGCGGGACCGGCGCCCCTCAGCGGCACCCCACCACGTGGGGGGGGACGCCGGTCCGAGGTGGGAGGAGGTCGGCGGCGAGCCGGCGGGGTTCAGCCGCGGCGGAAGGTGACCCGCCAGTCGCCGCCGTCGATCTGGTCCGCGACGTAGCGGAAGCCCTGCTCACCCAGCACGCCCTCGAGCGGCGCCGGCTCGAACGGGGCGTACACGACGAGCACCTCGCCCTGGCCGACCTGGGCGGCCGCCGCCATGATCTCGTCGAACGGCTCGTCCCCGGCCGCGAGGGTCGGCCGGGCGTCGACGACCCGGGCCGTCTTCGTGATGTCGACCGCCCACTCCTCCGGCCCCTCCTCGACGTACTCCCAGCGGAACTGGTCGGGCCGGGTCGCCTCGAGCTGGTAGCGGAGGGGGACGGGGTCGTGGTCGTTGACCAGCCGGAGGGTCTCGCCGGTGGCGAGGGCGTCGAGGCGCTCGAAGATCGTCTCGTGCCGGTCGCGGGGCGGCATGGGTCGCACGTCCAGGGTCTGCATCGTCGTCCTCCTGCCTCTGGCCGGGCCTCGAGCCCGGCGTTATTCTTCTAGCATTCACTAGAAGAAATAGGGAGAGGCACGTGGTCGTCCAGACGGATCCCGCCCCACGAACCGCACCGGCGGCGCCGTTCGTGCCCGGCCGCGGTGCGTCGGTCCCGCCGCCGTCGGTCCCGCTGAGCTTCCTGGCCGCCGCCGGCCTCGGCCTCTCGCTCTTCGGGCTCGCCGTCTGGTTCGCGGCCGACCGCATCGTCACCGCCCCGGCCCACCCCGGCGCCGTCGCGGCGGTCCACGTGGGGATGCTCGCGTTCCTCACCACCGCGGTCCTCGGGGCGGCGCACCAGTTCACGCCGGTGGTCGCCCGCCGGCCCCTGCGGTCGGTGGCCGTCGCCCGGCTGACGCTGGTCGGCATGGTGGCGACGGCGTGGCTGCTGCCGTCGGGCTTCGCCCACGGTCCCGAGTCGCTCGTCGCCGCCGGCGGCGTGACGGGCGCGGTGACGGTGCTGCTCGCGGCGTGGAACCTGTCCGGGCCCCTCTCAGCGGGCGGCGACGGTGTGCCGCTCGCGGGCCTGCGGCTGTCGGTGACCTACCTCGTCGTCACCGTCGCCTTCGGCGTCGTCTACGCCTTCGACCGCCAGGCGGCCTGGTTCCCGCTGCTGCCCCACCGGGTGCTCGCCCACGCGCACGTGGGGCTGCTCGGCTGGCTCGGGCTCACCTACGTGGCGGTGGCCGAGAAGCTGTGGCCGATGTTCCTGCTCGCCCACCGGCCGCGGGCCCGGGAGGGGGCGTGGGCGGTCGGGCTCGTCGGCACCGGGGTGCCGCTGCTCGCCGCCGGGCTGCTGTTCGCCGCACCGGCCGTGGCGTGGCCCGGCGGGCTCGCCGTCGGCGCCGGGCTGGTCTGCCACCTCGTGTCGCTCGTCCAGGTCGTCCGGCACCGCCGCCGGCCCCTCG
>DATGPY010000209.1:0-3845 GCA_035304465.1 Acidimicrobiales bacterium
CGTCGTCACCTCGCTGGTACTGATCGTCGCCTCCTCGGTCGGGCTGTACGTGCTGTTCCGCCGCCGGGACTGGCTGTGAGGGCGGGCCGCGCGGCTGTTCGCCGGGTACGTACGTTCGCTACAGTGGCTCCATGACCGGCCTGCGGTGGCAGCTGGCCGACGAGCCCCGGCCGCAGCAGACGCTGTTCGACGAGCCGATCTTCGAGCGGCAGCCCGGCCGCGGCGAGTTCCGGGGCCTGGAGTTCCTGCACGTGCGGGCCCAGCGGATCATCAACGAGGTCAAGGGCGCCCCGTTCGGGTTCCGCTACACCGTCAACCCCTACCGGGGCTGTACGCACGCCTGCACCTACTGCTTCGCCCGCCCCACGCACACCTACCTCGACCTCGACGCGGACCGCGACTTCGAGCGGCGCATCGTCGTGAAGGTCAACGCGGTCTCCCGCCTGCGGGCCGAGCTCGACCCCCGGCGCTGGCGGGGCGACCTCATCGCCATGGGCACCAACACCGACCCGTACCAGCGGGCCGAGGGGAAGTACCGGCTCACCCGGGGCATCGTCGAGGTGCTGACCGAGCGGGCCAACCCCTTCTCCATCCTCACCAAGTCGACGCTCGTGCTGCGCGACCTCGACCTGCTCGTCGAGGCCGCCCGGCGCACCACCGTGCGGGTGAACCTGTCCATCGGCACGCTCGACGAGGACCTCTGGCGGGCCACCGAGCCCGGCACACCCCACCCCCGGCGGCGGGTGCGGGCGATCGAGCAGCTCAACGAGGCGGGTGTGCCCTGCGGGGTGCTGGTGGCGCCGGTGCTGCCCGGCCTGTCCGACGCGCCCGAGCAGCTCGAGGCCGTGGTCGAGGCGTGCGTCGCCGCGGGGGCGCGCTCGATCTCCACCGTGCTGCTCCATCTGCGCCCGGGCGTCGACGCGGTGTTCCTCGACCGCCTGGCCGCGACCCACCCGCACCTCGTCGACGACTACCGCCGCCGCTACCGCGGCCGGGCGTACCTCCCCGCCGCCGAGCAGCGGGCCCACGAGGCCCTGGTGCGCGACCTGGCCCGCCGCCACGGCGTCCGGGCGGCCGAGCGCACCGACGCCGAGCACATGACCGGTCGGCCGGTGCCGGCGCCGCGCGTCCGGGACCCCCGCCGGCGGCCGCCGGTGCACCCCGAGCGGGCCGGGGCCCCGGCTCAGGAGGACGCCACCCAGCTCTCGCTGCTCTGACCGCCACCGTCGCCGGCGGCCGACCGCAGTGCCTCCTCGGTGGCCCGGTCGGCGGGGAAGAACGACTCGATGGCCAGCTCCTCGACCGTCACGTCCCGGGCGGTGCCGAAGGTGGCGACGGTGCTGAAGAACCGCAGCGCGCCGGTCTCCGTCCGCAGCTCCAGCCGGACGAACAGCCGGCTGGCGGGGTCCTCGGGCGGGGGGTCGGCGACCACGCCCGGGTAGCCGCACAGCTCCTCGAGCAGCGCGACGAGGGCGGGGTCCCCGTAGAGGTCGACCTCGCGCCGCAGCCGGGCGACGAGGTGGGCCGACCACTGGTCGAGGTTGGCGATGCGGGGAGCGAGCCCGTCGGGGTGGAGGCTGGCCCGCAGGACGTTGGCCGGCGGGGCGAGCAGCGCGGGGTCGACCCCGGCCGCCAGCACGCCGAGGGCGGCGGCGTTGGCGGCCACGAGGTCCCAGTGCCGGTCGACGACGACCGCGGGGAACGGCTCGTGCCCCCGCAGGACGACGTCCAGGGCGGCCCGCACCGGCGCCATCGCCGCGTCGTCGAGCGGGCGGTGGCCGTAGACCGGGGCG
The DNA here is from genome assembly GCA_035304465.1 of Acidimicrobiales bacterium. Classification (GTDB taxonomy): domain Bacteria; phylum Actinomycetota; class Acidimicrobiia; order Acidimicrobiales; family VFJN01; genus ZC4RG19. Next base: position 1,794 of record DATGPY010000209.1, read on the forward strand.
TACCCGGCGGCCAAGAGCAGCGCGTTGCGCTCCCGCAGCGGGATGTCGAGGTGCGCCGCGAGGTGCAGGAGCAGCTCGCGGCTCGGCCGGGCCCGCCCGGTCTCGACGAAGCTGAGGTGCCGGGTCGACACGCCCGCCTCGCTGGCCAGGTCGAGCTGGCTGCGCCGCCGGCGCAGCCGCCACGTGCGGAGCAGCTCCCCGACCCCCTGGGCGCCGGGCGGCCGCGACGGGGTGGTCGTCGCCATCCCCCGACGCTACCGGCGCGGCCCCGGCGCCACCCGGGCGGGAGGTGAAGCTCACCTCAACCTGAGGGGCGGTCGGTAGGCTGCGCCGCCGTGGAGAAGGAGCTCACCATCGGCGCGCTGGCCGAGCGGGCGGGCGTCGCCCCCTCCGCCCTGCGCTACTACGAGGCCGAGGGGCTCATCAGCTCCCGGCGGACCGCGGGCAACCAGCGCCGCTACAAGCGGGAGACGCTGCGGCGGGTCTCGTTCATCAAGGTGGCCCAGCGGGTCGGCCTGTCGCTGGAGGAGATCCGCGAGGCGCTCGCCTCGCTCCCCGACAGCCGCACGCCCACCCACGAGGACTGGGCCCGCATCTCCCAGGCGTGGCGCCCCCGGCTCGACGAGCAGATCCGCCTCATCGAGCGCCTGCGGGAGCGGCTCGACGGGTGCATCGGCTGCGGGTGCCTGTCGCTGTCCGCCTGCAAGCTGCTCAACCCCGACGACCACGCCGGCGAGCACGGCGCCGGTCCCCGCTACCTCATCGGCGAGGACGACGAGTAGCGACGAGCAGCGCTCCGGCGGGCCGCGGCGCGCTCAGTCGTCGAGCGCGCCGTAGACGATCGACTTCAGCTGGCCGCGGAAGTCGAAGGTGCCCGAGGGGACGAACTGGGTCATGAACACGACCGCCAGGTCCTCCGCGGGATCGATCCAGAACGCGGTCGAGGCGAAGCCGCCCCACATGTACTCGCCGGCCGAGCCGACGCCCCCGGTGGCCACCGGACCGTTCGACACCGCGACGGTCAGGCCGAAGCCCATGCCGTCGAACCCGACCTCGCCGTAGCCGCCGGGGAGGGCGAACCGGCGCAGGTCCCCGCCGCCGGGCAGTTGGTTGGACGCCATGAGCTCGACCGTCTTGCGGCTGAGCACCCGCACGCCGTCCAGCGTGCCCCCGCCGAGCAGCATGCGGCAGAAGCGCAGGTAGTCGGGGCCGGTCGACACCAGGCCCCCGCCGCCGGACAGGAACGTCGGCTGCTCGCGGTAGCCGCTGGCGCGGGGGTCGTCCACGAGCACCAGCCGCTTCTGCCTGTCCCGCCTGTAGAGCGCAGCGAAGCGGTCGATCGCCTCGTCGGGCACCGAGAAGCCGGTGTCGACCATCCCGAGCGGCTCGAAGATCGTGGCGGCCAGGTACTCGTCGAACCGCTGCCCCGACAGCACCTCGACCAGGCGGGCGCACACGTCGGTCGACCACGTGTAGAGCCAGTGGGTGCCGGGGTGGAAGCGCAGCGGTTCCTCGGCCAGCCGCTCGACGAGCGTCTGGAGGGTGGCGCCCCGGCCGGCCCGCAGCGACGGCGGCCGGTCGGGCGACCCGGCCGGGTCGAAGCGGATGTTGCGGGGGCCGGCGCCGATGCCGGTCATGTGCATGAGGGCGTCGCGCACGGTCATCGGCCGGGCCGGCTCGACCAGCCGCTTGCCGCCGTCCTCGTCGCGCTCGAGGACCTTCAGGTCCCGGAGCTCGGGCAGGAACCGGTGGACCGGGTCGGTGAGGCGGAACAGACCCCGCTCGTAGAGCGTGAGCAGCGCGACACCGGTGATCGGCTTGGTCATCGAGTAGATGCGCCACACCGTGTCGGGCGCCACCGGCACCGCGCGCTCGCGGTCGGCGTGGCCGAGGCCGGACGCGTGGGCGAGCCGGCCGTGGCGGAAGACGAGCACCTGGCAGCCGGCGATCTTGCCCGGCTCGACGTAGCGGGTGCGCAGGTGCTCGTCGACGCGGGCGAGCCGGGACGGATCGAACCCGGCGCCGACCGGGTCCACCTCGAGGTCGAGCACG
>DATGPY010000210.1:0-3451 GCA_035304465.1 Acidimicrobiales bacterium
GCCCCGCTCGGTGATGGCCCGGGCGAAGTCGGTGTTCTCGCTGAAGAACCCGTAGCCCGGGTGCACCGCGTCGGCTCCCGACCGCTCGATGACGTCGAGGATCTTCGCGGTGTCGAGGTAGCTCTCCGCCGCCGTCTGGCCGCCCAGCGCGTAGGCCTCGTCCGCGAGGCGGACGTGCAGGCTGTCGCGGTCGAGGTCGGAGTAGACGGCGACCGAGGCGATGCCGAGGTCGCGGCAGGCGCGGATGACGCGCACCGCGATCTCCCCCCGGTTAGCGATCAGGATCTTGGAGAGCACGCCATATGTTTACGGGCATGCCGGAGGGCGGTGCCAGACCGGCCGGGGTGCCGGTCCACGTGGTCGCGGGCGAGCGCGCCCGGTCGGCGCTCGCCGGCGGCCGGTTCGCGGACGTGCGCTGGGTGGCCACGACCGGGTCGACGAACGCCGACGCCATGGACCTGGCCCGCGACGGGGCCCGGGAGGGCACGGTCGTCGTCGCCGACCACCAGACCGCGGGGCGGGGCCGCCGGTCGCGCACCTGGGTGGCGCCGCCGGGCGGCTCGCTGCTCGTCTCGGTGCTGCTGCGCCCGCCGGCGCGCGTGGCCGGGGCGGTCGGCTTCGCCGCCGGTCTGGCGATGGCCGAGGCGGTCGAGGAGGTCGCCGGCGTCGTCGCCCGCCTCAAGTGGCCCAACGACCTGGTCGTCGAGACGCCCGACGGCGAGCGCAAGCTGTCGGGGCTGCTGGCGGAGGCCGACTGGCCCGCGGGCAGCCACGCCGCCGCCGGCTACCGGGCGCCGCGACCCGACGAGCGGCTCGCCGTCGTCGTGGGGATCGGCGTCAACGTCGACTGGCCCCGGCCCGACGAGGGCGGCAACGACCCCGAGCTGGCGCTCCTGGTGGACACGGCCACGGCGTTGAGCTGGCTGGGCGCGGCCGCCGACCGCGTCGACCTGCTGGTCTCCTACCTGCGCCGGCTCGCGCGGCGCTACGGCGCGCTGGTGGCCGACGGCCCGGCCGGGCTGCTCGCCGACTGGCGGGCCCGCTCGGCCACCCTGGGGCGTCGGGTGCGGGTCGACCTCGGTGCCGACGACGTCGAGGGGACGGCGGTCGACGTCACCGGCGAGGGCCACCTGGTCGTCGAGACGCTGGAGGGCGGGCGCCGCACGCTCGCCGTCGGCGACGTCGTGCACCTGCGGCCGCTCTGACCGGGGGGTCGAGGCCGGGGCTCAGGGGTCGAGGTCGCGGGCCTGCAGGTCGGCGACGGCGGTCATGGCCCGCCGGGCCCACGGCCCGTCCACGCCGGGCAGCGGGCGGCCGTCGAGGGCGCGCAGCGGCTGGACGTCCCGGGTCGTCGAGGTGAGCAGCACCTCGTCGGCCTCGGCCAGGGCGTCGAGCGGCACGTCCTCCTCGTCGGCCTCCGGCACCAGCTCGAGCAGCAGCTCCCGGGTGACGCCGGCCAGGCAGCCCGACATCAGCGACGGCGTGACCAGCCGGCCGTCGAGGGCGACGAACACGTTGGTGCCCGTGCCCTCGCACAGGTTCCCGGCGGTGTTGCCCATGATGGCCTCGGTGGCGCCGACCTTGCGCGCCTCGGCGAGCGCCACGACGTTCTCGGCGTAGGAGGTCGTCTTCACGCCGGCGACCGCCGAGCGCTCGTTGCGGGGCCAGGGCACCGTGATCGCCGTCGTCTCCGGCGGCCACGGGTCGAGCGGGGTGGCGGTCACGATCAGGGTCGGCTGCGACGAGCCCCGTGCCGAGCCCGGCGGGCTGGTCCCGGCGGTCAGCGTGATGCGCAGCCGCGCCTGCTCGAGGCCGGCCGCGGCGGCCACCTCGTCGACCGCCGCTCGCAGCGTGGCGTCGCCGACCGGCACGGCCAGGCCCAGGCCCTGGGCCGAGCGGTGGAGCCGGGCCACGTGCCGGCGCACGGCGAAGGGCCGGCCCTGCACGACCTTGAGCGTCTCGAAGACGCCGTCGCCGACGGTCAGCCCGCGGTCGAAGACGGAGACGGTGGCGTCGGCAGGGTCGACCAGCCGTCCGTCCAGCCACACCGCGGCGGCACCTCGCTCGGACACGCTGCGACATCGAAGCCGACCGGCGGGCGGGCGTCGAGTCGGCCCGCGGGCCCGCCGCCGGCTCGGTCGCCCGTGCCCGCGGGCAGCGGCGTCCCCGAGGCCACCGCCAGCAGCCGGCGGGCCTTCAGCTCGGTCTCGGCCCACTCGCCCTCCGGGGTCGAGCCCCAGGTGATGCCGCCCCCTGTGCCGAGGTGGATGCGGCCGTCCTCGAACCAGAAGGTGCGGATGGCCACGTTGAGCTCGCCCCGGCGGGCGTCCGCGTCCACCCAGCCGACGGCCCCGCAGTAGACGCCCCGGGGCCCGCGCTCCAGCCGGGCGATGTGGTCCATGGCGGCGAGCTTGGGGGCGCCGGTCACCGAGCCCGGCGGGAACGTCGCCTCGAGGAGCTCGCCCCAGCCGACGCCGGGCCGCAGCCGCCCGGTGACCGTCGACACCAGGTGGACGAGGCCGGGGTGGTGCTCCACCGCGCACAGCGAGGGCACCGTGACCGTCCCCCACTCGCAGACCCGCCCGAGGTCGTTGCGGACGAGGTCGACGATCATGACGTTCTCGTCCCGGTCCTTGGGGAGGAAGCCGGACGGGTCGGGGGCCGTGCCCTTGATGGGCGAGGACGCCACGAGGTCGCCGTCCCGGCGCAGGAACCGCTCCGGGGAGGCCGAGGCCACCTCGCAGCCCACCGACGGCAGCCGTACGACCGCGGCGTAGGGCGCGGGGTTGCCCCGACCGAGCGCCGCGCCCAGCGCGGCGACGTCCGCGCCGGGCGGCAGCGGTGCGGACAGCCGGCGGGTGAGGTTGACCTGGTAGACGTCGCCGGCGGCGACCGCGTCCCGGATCGCCTCGACCCCGGCGCAGTACGCCGTCCGGTCGAGCGACGTCGACCAGGCGTCGGGCGCGGGCCCCCGCCAGGGCGGCCCCGGCCAGGGGCGGGCCGGGCGGGACCGGGCGAACCGGGCCAGCACCGGCTCGCCGTCGTAGGGGAGCACGACCGCCCACAGGCCCTCGTCGTCCAGCGCCGCGAGGTCGGAGGTGACGTCGAGGAGCCCCGTCAGCACCCGACCGCCGACCACGGCGAGCGGGGCGCCGGTCGCGGTGCTCACGGGCGCGCCGGCCCCGGGCGGGGGCGGGGCGGCGGGCAGGGCATCACGCCGGAGGATACGCCCGGCGGGCACCGCCCCGGGGCGGGGACCCCTACCATCGCCGGGGTGCACGTGGAGTTCACCGAGGAGCAGGAGGCGCTACGGCGCGTGGTGCGGGACTTCGCCGAGAGCGAGATCGCCCCGCACGCCGAGCGCTGGGACGCCGAGCACACCTTCCCGGTCGACGTCGTCCGGCGGATGGGCGAGCTGGGCCTGTTCGGCATCCCCTTCCCGGAGGAGTAC
>DATGPY010000211.1:0-38980 GCA_035304465.1 Acidimicrobiales bacterium
GCGGCGGGCGATCTCCTTGTAGGTGTAGCCCCGGGCCAGCAGGCGGAGGACCTCCCGCTCCCGGGGCGTGAGCTGGTCGAGCTCGGGGTCGACCGCGGCACCGGGCGGCAGCGCGGCCGCGAAGGCGTCGAGGACGAAGCCGGCGAGGCGAGGGGAGAACACGGCGTCGCCGTCGCGCACCCGCACGATGGCGGCGGCCAGCTCGTCGGGCGAGATGGTCTTCGTGACGTAGCCCCGGGCGCCGGCCCGGATGACCGCGATGACGTCCTCGGCGGCGTCGCTGACCGACAGCGCCAGGAACAGCACGTCGGGCAGCCCGGGCCGCACCGCGTCGATGACCGCCTGGCCGCCACCGCCGGGCAGGTGGACGTCGAGCAGCACGACGTCGGGCCGGGTGGCCCGGATGCCCTCGACGGCCGACTCCACGTCGACCGCGTCGCCGACGATGTCGACGTCGACGTCCGCGCGGCCGGACAGCTCGGCCCGCACGCCGGCGAGGAACAGCCGGTGGTCGTCGACGAGGAAGACCCGGACCGGTCCGGTGCGCGCCCCGGTCACGGTGCCTCCACCCGGCCCCGGGCCACCCACAGGCTCACCTCGGTGCCCTCGCCGGGCGCGCTCTGCACCTCGGCGGTGCCCCCGTGGCGGGCCATGCGGCGGACGATCGACTCGGCGATGCCCCGCCGGTCGCCGTCGACCGCGCCCGGGTCGAAGCCCCGTCCCCGGTCGCGCACGTACGCCTCGACGGCGTGCTCCCCGACCTCCACGTAGACCGACACCTCCGGCACCCCGCTGTGCTTGGCGGCGTTGACCACCGCCTCCCGCACGGCCTTCACCAGCGCGGCGACCCCCGCGTCGAGCGGGCAGTCGCCGACCCGCACGACGTCGACCTCGACGCCCCGGTGGTCGACCTCCACCTCGTCGACGAGCCGGTCGAGCGCGGCCGACAGCGTCCCGGGACCGTCCTCGCCGGTCGGCCGCCCGTCCCGGTCCCGGTAGAGCCAGGCCCGCAGCTCCCGCTCCTGCCGCCGGGCGAGGCTGCGGGCCTGCGGCGGCACGTCGGGCTCCCGCTGGATGAGCGCCAGGGTCTGCAGCACGGAGTCGTGCAGGTGCGCGGCCACCTCGGCCCGCTCCTCGGTGCGGATCCGCTCGCGCCGCTCCTCCCGCAGCTCGGCGGCGAGGCGCACGATCCACGGCCCGAACAGGAGGCCGGCCCCGACGGCGGTGGCGAGCACGGCGACGCCGACCTGGCCGACGACGCCGGCGAAGGCCTGGTTGGTGGCGAGGAAGAGGCCGAGCCCGACCACGAGCAGCGCCCCGCCGGCGACGACCCGCACCCACAGCCAGCCGCCGCCCCGGAGGGCCTCGACCGGGTTGCCGGGCAGGCGGCCGGCCAGCTCGAGCCACCGGGCCCGCTCGCTGTCACCGGCCCGGGTCAGGACGAGGCCGGCGCCGACGGCGACGACGACGGCCGGCCACACGAGCCGGTCGGGGAAGAACGGCACCGACCAGCGCACGAGCATGAGGACGCCGAGCGTGATGGCGCCGACGGCGAGCGCCAGCTCGGCGCTGCGGCGGGCGTCCTCGCCCGGCGCGCCCGCCGCCCTCGCCCCCGCGACCGGCTCGCCCGCCCCGTCGCCGACGGGCAGGACGGCCCAGGCCACCAGGTAGGCCAGCGCGCCCACCCCGTTGGCCAAGGTGAGGATCGCGGTGGCCAGCCGGATCACGACCGGGTCGACGCCCAGCCACCGGGCCACGCCGGCGCACACGCCCGCGGCGACGCCCTCGTGCGGGAGCCGCACGAGGTCGGGCGGGAGACCCGGCAGGCGGGACGGCGGGCTCGGCGATCGGGCATCCATGGTCCGGTCCATGATGACGACTCCGGGTGCGCCCGCGCCTCCGGGACCCGGTCAGGGACATCCCTGATTGTCGGGCCCGCGGGCGACGCGCACGATGGCCCCATGGACCGACCCTCCTCCGCTCCCCCGCGCCCCGAGGCGCGCGACGACACCGGGCGGCGGCTGGTGCGCGAGCCCGAGGACCGCCTGATCGCCGGCGTCTGTGCCGGCCTGGCCGACCACCTCGGCTTGGACGTCTCGCTCGTGCGCCTCGCGGCCGTGCTGCTGACCCTGCTCACGCCCGCGCCGGTCGTCGCCTACGTCGTGGCCGCCGCCGTGCTGCCCGAGCGCGCCCCGGACCAGCCCCGCCGGCGCGCCCCGGCCCGCGACGTGCCGTCGGCCGCACTGCTGGGCGTGCTGGCGATCGTGGTCGCCCTGGCGCTGCTCGGGGACCACCGGTGGTGGTTCGACCCGTTCCCGGCCGGCGTGCTGCTGGTGGGCGTCGGCGTCTGGATGGTCGTGCAGGCCCGTGGTGACCGCCGGGTGCCCCCGCCGGCCGGCCACACCGGCGACGCGCCGACCGGCAACCCCGACGACCAGGCGTCTGTGACAGTTTCGCAACTTTCCGACGCAGAGCGTGATCGGAGCACTACAGTTGGGTACGGGTCGTCCGAGGGGGCGATCCGGACCGACGGTGGACCACCAGGTGAGACTTCTCCCCCGGCCTCGCCCCGGTGGTCCACCGGAGCCCCTGCCACCGCCGAGGCGCCGGCCCGACCGGCGAGGCGCTGGTCGGGCCCGAGCGCCGTCGCCGGCGCGCTGCTGCTCGTGGGCACCGGCGTCCTGTGGCTGATCGACGCCCTCGACGTCGCAGACGTGTCGCGGGAGGCGGCGCTCGGCTGGGGGCTGGTCGGCATCGGCGCCGCCCTCGTCGTGGGCGCCTGGTACGGCGGTGCGTGGCCACTGCTGCCCGTGGCCGTCGTCCTCGCCCTCGTCCTCGCGGCCGGCGAGGTCCTCGGCGTCCCCCTCGACGCCGGCACCGGCGAGCGCCGGGTGGTGATCGAGACCGCGGACCAGCTCGACGAGCGGCACGAGCTGCTGGCCGGCCGGCTCGAGCTCGACCTGCGGGACGCGCCGCTGTCCCGGACGCGGGTGCAGGAGCTCCAGGCCGCGGTCGGGGCCGGCCACCTGCGGGTCGTCGTCCCCCGCGACGCGGATGTCGAGGTCCGGGCCCGGACCCGGGTGGGCGCGGTCCTCGCCGAGCGCGGCACCCGGATCGACAACCGGGTCGAGAACGGGGCCTTCGTCGACCAGCGGTTCACGCTCGACGCCCCCGGCGCCGGCCCGAGGCTCGAGCTCGACCTGCAGGTGGGACTGGGCAAGATCGAGGTGGACCGTGGCTAGGCGCCGCTTCGACCCCGTGTCGTTCGTCCTCGGTTGCGTCACCGTCGCGGCGGGCGTCGTCGTGCTGACCGGCGGCGAGCTGATCGAGGAGGCCCGCTGGCTGGCGCCCGCCACGCTCATCGGCGTCGGCGTGGCCGTGCTGGTGCGGCTCGGCCGTCGCCACGCCGGGAGCGCCGGCGCCGCGGACGGTGCCGGCACCGCCGGCGACGGGTGAGGCCGCGACCGGCCGGCCGGGGACCGGCCGGGACCGCCCGGCGGGTCAGCCCGCCAGCACCGCCCGGGCCACCAGGTCGGTGCCGAAGGCGGTGAGGATCGCCAGGTACAGGAGGCCGGTCGCGGCCATGACGGCCGAGTAGTAGCGCTCGCGCAGCGCCGCCCGGGTGACGGCGACGAGGCCGATCGTGGTCACGGCGCACGCCACCCAGAACCACCCGAGCATGCCGCCGTAGCCGTCGTCGATCGAGCCGTCCAGCACCGAAACCATGCCGGTCGGCCACAGCAAGGCCCCGACCTCGAAGGGCCAGATGATGCCGGTCCAGCGCACCATCTCGATGAGCGGCCGGCGAGCGAGCCCCGGCTGCACCAGGTACCAGTGGCCGAGCAGCATCCCGTCGGAGATCGAGCCGAGGAAGGCGGCGCCGACCAGCACCCGCACGACCGACAGCAGGGCCGGGTCGCCGGCGTCGATGCCCGCCGCCACCAGCCCCGGCACGCCGACCAGCGGCGCGACCAGGTCGAGCGCCGGCGGGAACTCGGGGACCTCGGTGTCGGGCCCGTCCGGCCGGCGGTCGATGCCGGTCATGGCGGCGACCCGGGCCGACCGCCGCTCGCGCCGGGCCCGCTCACCGGCCACCCCGGCCTTGCGCCGCACGATGGACACGCCCAGCGCGACCCCGGCCGCGGCCACGACGCCCGCCGCCGAGGCCTCGCGCAACGGCACGGGGTCGAGCCAGGCGCCGACGGCCAGCGCCGCGAGCGCCATGAGCATGTAGGTGCCGCGCAGCAGCCAGCCGTAGCCGATGCCCACCTCGCGCCCGCGCGTGGTCACCCACAGGAACAGCAGGCCGCCGACGGCCCACTGCAGCAGCACGGTCGCGGCGTCGAGGCGGATCACGGCGGCGAGGGTAGGTCCCGGCCCGCCAGGCCGGGCAATCCGGCCCGGCGCCGTCAGCCCTCGACGACGGCGAGGCCGTGGTCGACCCGGTTGAGCGGCTCGGGGCCCGCGTCCGTGGCCACGACGATGTCCTCGAGCCGCAGCCCGAAGCGGCCCGGCACGTAGATGCCCGGCTCGATCGAGAAGGCGTGGCCCGGGGCCAGCGGCGTGGCGTTGCCGGCCACGATGTAGGGGTCCTCGTGCTCCTCGACGCCGATGCCGTGACCCGTGCGGTGGACGAACCTGTCGCCGTGGCCGGCCTCGGTGATGATCCGCCGCGCCGTGGCGTCGACCTGCTCGCACGGCGTGCCGACGGTGGCCGCGGCGACCGCCGCCCGCTGGGCCTCGTGCAGCACCGCGTAGGCGTCCCGCACCTCGGGCGGGGGCTCGCCGACGTGCACGCAGCGGGTGATGTCGCTGCAGTAGCCGATCCCCAGCTCGTCGTCCATCGTGCCCCCGACGTCGCACAGGACGACGTCCCCGGGCCGGATGGTGCGGCCGCCCGGCTCGTGGTGGGGGCTGGCGGCGTTCTCGCCGGCGGCGACGATGGCGAAGTTGACCCGGCGGTGTCCCTCCTCGACGATCCGCCGCCCGAGCTCCGCGGCCACCTCGGCCTCGGTCCGGCCGACCAGCGGGATCTCGCCGGCCTGCAGCGCGGCGGCGACGCGGTCGACCGCGGCGGCCGCCCGGCGCAGCGCCGCCACCTCGCCCTCGTCCTTCACCGCCCGCAGCGGGCCCGTCACCCGGTCGGCGCGCACGAACCGGGCGTGCGGGCAGGCGGCCTGCAGGTCGATCACGAACCGGGCCCAGGTGCGGTCGCCGATCGCCACCGTCGCCGCCCGGCCGACCCGCTCGGCAACCAGGCGGACGGGGTCCTCGGTCTCGTCCCAGGCCAGCAGCTCGAAGACCTCGGGGCGCTCGACGACGCGGGGCGCCTCCAGCCGGGGGACGACGAGCGTGGCGTCCCCGTCGCGGGGCAGGACGAGCATGGTCAGCCGCTCGAGCGGCATGGCCTCGTAGCCGGTGAGCCAGGGGAGCTCGGGCCCGGCCGACAGCAGCAGGACGTCGACACCCAGCTCGGCCATGCGGTCCCGGACCCGGGTGGCACGCTCGGTCAGCACGACGGCCGGCCCTGGGGACGCGCTCAGCCCGTGGCCGCGCCGGCCGGCGAGGCCGCGCCCGCGGCGCCGGCGGCCTCCCGGGCGTGGTAGCTCGACCGGGTGAGCGGGCTGGACTCGACGTGCGGGATGCCCATGGCCTCGCCCGCCTCCTTGTAGCGGGCGAAGGTGGCGGGCTCGACCCACCGGGCCACCGGGAGGTGGTGGGTCGTGGGCCGCAGGTACTGCCCGATGGTGACGATGTCGACGCCGATCGCGCGCAGGTCGGCCAGCGTGGCGACGACCTCGTCGTCGGTCTCCCCCATGCCGACGATCAGGCCCGACTTGGTGGTGAGGCCGGCCTCCTTGGCCCGGGCCAGCACGGCGAGGCTGCGTGCGTAGCCGGCCGACGGGCGCACCGCCCGCTGCAGCCGCGGCACGGTCTCGACGTTGTGGTTCAGCACGTCGGGCCGGGCGGCGAAGATCGTGCCCAGCGCCTCCTCGTCGCCCTTGCAGTCGGGGACCAGCACCTCCACCTGCACCCCCGGGGTGCGCCGGCGGATGGCGGCGATGGTGGCCGCGAAGGCGCCGGCGCCGCCGTCGGGCAGGTCGTCCCGTGCCACGGCGGTGACGACGGCGAAGCCGAGGCCCATGCGCTCGACGGCCTCGGCGACCCGCTCGGGCTCGCCGGGGTCGAGCGGCTCCGGGTGCCGGGTGTCGACGAGGCAGAACCCGCAGGCCCGGGTGCAGCGCTCGCCGTTGATCATGAAGGTCGCCGTGCCGTCCGCCCAGCAGTCGAAGATGTTGGGGCAGCCGGCCTCCTCGCACACCGTCACCAGGTCCAGCTCGCGCATCGTGCGCTTCAGGCGCAGGTACGAGGGGTCGGTGCGGAAGGTCGGCCGCAGCCACTCGGGCTTGCGCTCGGCGATGTGCAGCCCCTCGGTGACCCCGGCCGCCGCCAGCCGGCCCCGCAGGCGCACGGGCACGCCCTCGTCGGGTGCGCCGGCCCGGTGGCCGTCGCCGCCGGCGACACGACCCGACGCGGCGATCGCCCGCCCAGGGCCCTCGCCGCGGCTGAAGGCGGAGAGGTCCTCGGGCCGGTGGCGCCAGGCGACGTCCTGGCGCTCGACCCCGTCCCGGCCCCACAGCGCCGTGGCCCGGGCGGCGACGGCGTCGACGACCTCGCGCATCGGGACGTCGACGCCCTCGTCGGCCAGCGAGGTCACCCGCTTGTCGGGGATGCCGCAGGGGACGATGTAGCCCCAGTACCGCATGTCGGGCGCCACGTTGAGGGCGAAGCCGTGCATCGACCGGCCCCGGGAGAGGCGCACGCCGATGGCGGCGATCTTGCGCGGGTCGTCGCCCTCGGGGTCGACCCACACGCCGGGGTACCCCGGCAGCCGCCCGGCGTTCGGCAGGCCGACGTCCGCCAGCGCGTCGATGACCAGCTGCTCGACCGACCGCACGTAGGCGACGGTGTCGGCCTTGCCGTGCCGCACGCCGTGCTTCGGCGGCAGCGACACGATCGGGTAGCCGACGAGCTGCCCCGGCCCGTGGTAGGTGACGTCGCCGCCCCGGTCGGTGCGCACGAGCTCGGCGCCGACGTCCTCCGGTCGCACCAGCACGTGGCGCATGTCGGCCCGCACGCCGAGCGTGTAGACGTGCGGGTGCTCCAGCAGGAGCAGGTGATCGTCGGGCGAGGTGGTGTGCAGCGCCCGTTGCAGGGCCCAGGCCTCCCGGTACGGGACCCGGCCCAGCCAGCGCACCCGGAGCGTCATCGCTACGCCAGCTCGGCGGACCAGTCGCGGGTCTCGAGGACCTCCTTCACCTTCCGCAGGAAGGAGGCGGCGTACGCGCCGTCGAAGGCCCGGTGGTCCCACGTGAGGGTCAGGTTGCCGGTCGCGTGGATGCCGATGCCCTCGCTGCCGTCCGGCAGCTCGACGACGACCGGCCGGCGCTTCACCGCGTCGGTGGACAGGATCGCCACCTGGGGCTGGTTGATGATCGGCATGGTGAGGGTCGTGCCGAACGGCCCCGGGTTGGTGATGGTGAACGTGCCGCCGGCGATGTCGTCGGGGCTCAGCTGCTTGGCCCGGGCCCGGCGGGCGAGGTCGGCCACCTCGCGGGCGATCGCCCGCAGCCGCTTGCCGTCGGCGTCGCGGACGACCGGGACCATCAGGCCCTTGAAGTCGAGGTCGACGGCGATGCCGAGGTTGACGTAGTTGTGCACGATCAGCTCGTTCTCGCCGAAGGTGGCGTTGACCTCGGGGAACTCGCGGATGGCGTCGACCACGGCCCGGCTGATGAAGGGCAGGTAGGTGAGGCTGAAGCCCTCCTCGGCCTTGAACCGCGCGCCCTCGGCCCGGCGCACCTGCTCGACCGCCTCGTAGTCGACCTCGATCGACGCGTAGACGTGGGCCGAGGTCTGCTTCGAGCGGATCATGTGCTCGGCGGTGCGCCGGCGGATGTTGCTGTGCGGGACGACCGTGTCCCGCTCGCCGGCCCGGGCCGCCGGCTGGGGCGCCGGCGCCGGCGCCGGGGCCTGGGGCGCCGCGGGCGCCGCCGGCGGGGCGGCGGGTGCCGCCGGGGCCGTCGCGGTGGCGGCGCCCTTGTCGAGGACGGCGAGGACGTCGTTGCGGGTGATGCGGCCGCCGGGGCCGGTGCCCCGGATCTGCGACGGGTCGAGGTCGTTCTCGCGGATCAGGCGCCGGACGACCGGCGACAGCAGCCGCTGCTCGCCGTCGGTGCTCGGCTGGCCGCCGGCGACCGCGGGCTGCTCGGGCGGCGTGGGCTGGGCGGCCGGGGCCGGGGGCTGCTGGGTGGTGGCCGGGGCCGGTTCGGCCCGGGGCGGCGCCTCGGCCTCGGCGGGTGGGGCCGGTGCCGGTGGCGGCGGGGTCACCGCCGCCTGCTGCTCGGCCGCCGGGGCGGCCGCGGGCGCAGCGGCCCCGTTGGCCTGGGCGGCCTCGGGCGCCTGCTGCTCGGCCGCGGGCGCCTCGGCCGGCGGCGCCTCCTCGGCGGCGGCACCACCGCCGTCGGCGGGCGCGTCGCCCACCCGGGCGAGCACGGCGCCGACCTCGACCGTCTCGCCCTCCTGGACGAGGATCTCGGACAGGGTGCCGCTCACCGGCGAGGGCACCTCGGAGTCGACCTTGTCGGTCGAGACCTCGAAGAGCGGCTCGTCCTCGGCGACCTGGTCGCCGACCTGCTTGAACCAGCGGGTGATGGTGCCCTCGGTCACGGTCTCGCCGAGCTGGGGCATCTGGATGTCGACCATCGGGACTCGCCCTCCGTGTCAGCGGGTCGCACCGGGGGCCGGCCCGGTGCGGGGTGCGGGATGCGGGGTGTCGAAGCGGTCCATCAGTGGAGCCGGCGGCCGGTCAGGTCCTGCACGGTGTCGCCGAACAGCTCGGACAACGTCGGGTGCGGCTGGACGAACGCCGCCACCTCGTCGACGGTGGCCTCCCAGTTCACGGCCAGGTAGCCCTGGCCCAGCTGCTCGGTCACCCAGGGGCCGACCATGTGCACACCGAGGATCGTGCCGGCGCGACCGTCCGGCGTCCGCTCGGCGATCACCTTCACCAGGCCCTCCTGGTCGCCGATGATCTTGGCCCGGCTGTTGGCGCTGAAGCGGTGCTTGGCCACCACGACGTCGTACCCGGCCTCCTTCGCCGACTCCTCGCTGTGGCCGGCGAAGGCGACCTCCGGGCGGCAGTAGATGCCCCACGGCACCTTGCCGTAGTCGATCGGCTGCGGGTCCTCGCCGAGGATGCCGCGGACGGCCACCATGCCCTCGGCGAACCCGACGTGGGCGAGGGCAGGGGTGTTGATGCAGTCACCGACCGCCCACACGCCCTCCTCGGCCGTGCGGCAGGTCTCGTCGACGACGATGAAGCCCCGGTCGTCGACCTCGACCGCGGTGCCGTCCAGGCCCAGGTCGTCGGTGGCGGGCTTGCGGCCGACGGACACGACGACGACCTCGGCCTTGACCGGGTCGCCCTCCTCCAGGTGGACGACCGTGCCGCCGTCGCCCGGCTCGTGGCCGGTGACCTTGACGCCGGTGCGGACGTCGATGCCCCGCTTCTTGAAGGAGCGCTCCACGACCTGGGAGGCGTCCTTGTCGACGCCGGGCAGGATCTTGGGCAGGGCCTCGAGGATCGTCACCTGGGTGCCGAGGTCGCTCATCATCGAGGCGAACTCGCAGCCGATGGCGCCGCCGCCGATGACGACCGCCGAGCCCGGCACCTCGGGCATCGACAGGACCTCGTCGGAGGTCATGACGATGCGCCCGTCGACGTCGAAGCCCGGGATGGTCCGGGTCTCCGAGCCCGCGGCGATGATGACCGCGTCGGCGGTGAGGGTGACCTGCTCGCCGCCGTCGTTGGGATCGACGGTCACGGTGCGCCCGGCGTGCAGCCGGCCGTAGCCGTCGTAGACGGTGACCTTGCGGCCCTTCAGCAGCATGCCGACGCCGGCGACGAGCTCGTCGACGACGGCCTGCTTGCGGGCCTGCGTGGCGGCCCAGTCGATCTCGGGCCGGCCGGCGCGGACGCCGAAGTCGCCGGCCGAGGCCACGGTGCGGAAGACGTGCGCGGTCTCGAGCAGCTCCTTTGCGGGGATGCACCCCACGTTGAGGCAGGTGCCGCCGAGCCAGCGCTTCTCGACGAGTGCGATGTTGAGCCCGGCGCTGGCGCCGTAGAGGGCCGACGCGTAGCCGCCGGGGCCGCCGCCGATGACGACGACGTCGTAGTGCTCGGCCGTGGGGACCACCTCCAGGGAGAGTCGGGCGGGCCGGTGTCGGTGCCGACTCTACCGGCCGTGGCCCGGCACCGTCGGAGGGTGCGGCCCCGTTCGCGGCGGCGTCAGCGGGCCAGCACGAGCTGCACGCTGAAGGCCACGAGGATGGCCAGGCCACACAGGAGGGCGGCGACGATCAGGCGGCGCGTGCTCATAGGAGGGGGCCAGGCTACCGACCCCGGCGCGCCGCCCCCGAGCCGGGCGGCCGGCCCTCGGACCCCCGGGCCGTCGGGCCGGGCTACGGTGCGCGGGCGCATGACCGATCTCGCGTCGTACCGACGCCGGTTGCAGAGCCGGCTGGCCGAGCTCGCCGCCGAGCTGCGGGTGCCGGGCGCCGCCTGCGGCGTGCTCGAGGGCGGGGAGACGGTGGTCGCGACGACCGGGGTGGCCAACGTGGCGACCCGCGCACCGGTCACCCCCGACACGCTGTTCCAGATCGGGTCGATCACCAAGCTCTACACGACGACGCTCGTGATGCAGGCGGTCGCGGCCGGGGTCGTCTCGCTCGACGACTCGGTGCGGTCCCAGCTCCAGGAGTTCACCGTGGCCGACCCCGCGGCCACCATCGAGATCACGCCCCGCCACCTGTTGGCCCACTCGAGCGGCCTGGAGGGCGACCACCTCGTCGACACCGGCTGGAACGACGACGCCCTCGCCGCCTACGTCTCGACGCTCGCGGGCCTGGGGCAGATCCACCCGACCGCCGCGGCCTACAGCTTCTGCAACACCGGCTACGGCGTCCTCGGCCGGCTGCTCGAGGTGGCCACCGGCGAGCACTTCGACCGGGTGCTGCGCCGCCGGCTGACCCGGCCGCTGGGGTGCCGGGCGACCGTGACGCTGCCCCAGCACGCGCTGCTCCACGCCGTCGCGGTCGGCCACGAGCAGGAGCCGGGCGGCGAGCCGGTCCGCCAGCCCCGGTGGGCGCTGACCCGCTCGAACGGCCCGATGGGCGGGGTGCTGGCACCGCCGGGCGAGCTGCTGGCCTTCGCCCGCATGCACCTGGAGGGCGGCGCGGGGCCGGACGGCACCGTGCTGCTGGCGCCCGAGGCCGTCGAGGAGATGCGGCAGCCGCAGATCGCCTCG
The DNA here is from genome assembly GCA_035304465.1 of Acidimicrobiales bacterium. Lineage (GTDB taxonomy): Bacteria > Actinomycetota > Acidimicrobiia > Acidimicrobiales > VFJN01 > ZC4RG19. The sequence continues at coordinate 11,370 of DATGPY010000211.1, forward strand.
CCCATCCCCAACGAGGCCCAGGCGCTGGGCTGGACCGTGCGGCACTGGGGCGACCTGACCTGCCTCGGCCAGGACGCGGACACCTTCGGCCAGCGGGCGGTGCTGCGGGTCGTGCCCGAGCGCGACTTCGCCGTGTGCGTGCTGACCAACAGCCCGGCGGGCGCCGTGCTGGCGCAGGCCATGCTCGAGCTGGTCGCGGCCGATCGCCTGGAGGTGGCGCTGAACCCGACCGACCCGGTCGCGGGCGGCCGGCGCGACCTCGTGGCCGTGGCCGGCGGGGCCCGGACCGGCGCCCCGAGCCCCGCGACGCCGGCCGTCGACCCGAGCGCGCTCGCCCGGTGGGCCGGCACCTACGAGCGGCTGCACCACCGGGTGGTGGTCCGCCCGGGCGGGCACGGCCTGGAGCTCGCCACCGAGCCGTCGGGGGTCCTGCGGGCCCTCGGGGTCCGGGACGCCGTGCTGTCCGTGCAACCGGTGGGCGCCGGGGACGACGGGTCCCTCGTCGTCGCCGGGCGCGACCCGGCGACAGGGCTGCGCGAGGTCGCCGTCCTCGTGCCGGGCGACGCCGGCGGGGCCCCGGGCCTGTACCTGGCCGGCCGCCTCCACCGCCGCCGGAGCTGAGCCGCCTCCCGGCCGCCGGCGGCGGTCAGTCGCCGGTGAGGATGGCGCGCACCCCGTCGATGCTCTCGGCGGTGACGAGCACGAGCACCTCGTCGCCCACCTGCAGCGAGGTGTCGCCGCGGGGGACGACCACCCGGTCGCCGCGCAGCACGGCCACGACGGTCGAGTCGCGGGGGAAGCCGAGCTCGACGATCTCGCGCCCGGCCGCCGGGCTGTCCTGGGCGAGGGTGACCTCGATGAGCGTCGCCCGCCCACCCTCGAACGACAGCAGGCGCACGAGCGTGCCGACGCTGACCGCCTCCTCGACGAGGGCGGTGAGCAGGTGGGGCGTGGACACCGCGACGTCGACGCCCCACCCCTCGCCGAACAGCCACTCGTTCTTCGGGTTGTTGACCCGGGCGACGACGCGGGGCACGGCGAACTCCTGCTTGGCGAGCAGGCTGATGACGAGGTTGTCCTCGTCGTCGCCGGTCACCGCGGCGACGACGTCGACGTCGGCCAGCCCGATTGCCCGGAGCCGGTCGACCTCGCAGGCGTCGGCCTCGTGCCAGGTGACCCCGGGCGGCTCGCCGGCGTCCCGCATGCGGGCGACGCGGCCCGGGTCCTGCTCGATCACGAGCACCTCGTGACCCGCCCGCCGCAGCTCGCCGGCGATGAACGTGCCGACCGCCCCGCCGCCGGCGACGGCGACCTTCATCGCAGGCCCAGGCGGCCGTCGACCTCGTCGACGCGGCCGCGGTCGACGGCCAGGTGGAGGACGTCGCCGTCCTGGACCACCAGCCCGGGGTCCGCGACCCGGGCCACCCCCGCCCGGCTCACCGCCACCACCCGGGCGACGCCGGGCAGCTCGAGCTCGGCCAGCGGCGACCCGGCCCGGTGGGCGGGCACCGGCCTCTCGACGACCGCCACCCGGGCGCTGGGGTCGACCCAGTCGTCGCCGGCGGCGTCGGGCAGCAGCCTCCGGAGCACCCGGTCGATCGCCCACTGGACGGTGGCGATGGTCGGGATGCCGAGCCGCTCGTAGATCGCCGCCCGGCGCGGGTCGTAGATCCGGGCGACCACGCGCTCGACGCCGAAGGTCTCGCGGGCCACCCGGGCGGTCACGATGTTGGAGTTGTCGCCGCTCGTGACCGCGGCGACGGCCGCCGCCTCGCGCACGCCGGCGGCCTCGAGGCGGTCGCGGTCGAAGCCCACGCCGACGACCGTGCGCCCGCGGAAGCCGGGGTCGAGGCGGCGGAAGGCCGTCGGGTCCTTGTCGACCACGGCGACCGAGTGGCCCCGTGCCTCGACGATGCCGGCGAGGCCGGACCCGACGCGGCCGCAGCCGACGATGACGACGTGCACCGCCGCGCACGCTACCCCGCGACCCGAGCCGGGGGTGTGGCGCGCGCCACGCGCACAGGTTGACCGGCCGCCCGATGTAAGGCAGTCTTACCGAGGCATGGCTGGCACCGTTCTCGGCACGCTCGTAGAAGCTGCGCCACCCCGTGGCACCAGGTGGGACCTCCCGTGATCGTCTGCCACTGCAGGCGGGTGAACGACCGGGCCGTCCGGGCGGCCGTCGAGGCGGGTGCCCTCGACGTCGAGGACGTCGGCGCTCACTGTGGGGCGGGCACCCGGTGCGGATCGTGCCGACCTACCATCGGGGTGCTCCTCGCCACCCTCGGGGAGCGCCAGCCCGTCGACACCGCGGCCTGACCGTCGGGGCCCTTGCCCCGGGACGGCCACCGCTGCCGGAGGTACCGCCATGCCCCAGGGTCGCCCCGAGATCATCGAGCTGCTGAACGACGTCCTCACGGCCGAGCTGACAGCGATCAACCAGTACTTCGGCCACTACCGGATCCTGGACAACTGGGGCTTCGACCGCCTCGCGGCGCGTGCCCGCGAGGAGTCGATCGACGAGATGAAGCACGCCGACGAGGTCATCGACCGCGTCCTCTACCTCGAGGGGCACCCGAACCTGCAGCGCCTGGGCCCTGTCCGCCTCGGCGAGGACCCGGTCGAGACGCTCCGGCTCGACCTCGAGCTGGAGCACGAGGCCGTCGACCGGCTGAACCGCGGGATCGCGCTGGCCGTCGAGGTGGGCGACCACGGCACCCGGGAGCTGCTCGCCGGCATCCTCACCGACGAGGAGGAGCACGTCGACTGGCTCGAGACCCAGCTCGACCTCGTGGAGCGGCTCGGCGCGAACGCCTACCTGGCCGAGCAGCTCCACGACGACGACTGACCTCGCCGGGAGGGCCGGATCAGATCTGCGGCGAGCGGGCCGGCGGCACGTCGCCGGTCCCGCCCGCCTGGGCGCGCAGCAGGTCGCGGATCTCGGCGAGGAGGACGGCCTCGTCGGACAGCGTCGCCTCGTCCACCGGCTCGGCGCCCCGCCGGCGACGCTCCTGCAGGATGTTGATCGGCTTGACCACGAAGAGGAACACGACGGCCGACACCAGCAGGAAGTAGATGACGGCGTTGATGACGATGCCGTAGCTGAACGTGCTGTCGTTGACCGTGAAGGTCATCTGCCGGAAGTCGGTCCCCCCGATCATGCCGACGAGCGGCGTGATGAGGCCCTCGACGACGGCGGTGACGACGGCGGTGAACGCCGCGCCGATGACGACCGCGACCGCCAGGTCGACCACGTTGCCGCGGGCGATGAACTCCCGGAACTCCTTGAACAGTGCCGCCACGGCGACGTCCCCCTTGGTTGCATACCGTGCTGGACCACCCGCGGCGCGTACGGTACCGAAGCGCATCGGGCTCAGGAAGGACGTGCAGTGCAGGTAGCGATCACGGGCGCCAGCGGGTTCCTCGGCACCGCCATCGGGCGGGCCCTCGCCGCCGACGGGCACACCGTGCGACCCCTGGTGCGGCGGCCGACCGACGACCCCGCCGAGATCCGCTGGGACCCGGCAGCCGGTCACCTCGACCCCGACGACCTGGCCGGGATCGACGCCGTCGTCCACCTCGCGGGCGCGGGCATCGGCGACAAGCGTTGGACGGCCCGCCGCAAGCGGGAGATCCTCGGGAGCCGGACGACCGGCACCGCGCTGGTGGCCCGCACGCTGGCGGCCATGCCCGATCCGCCCCGGGTGCTGCTGTGCGCGTCGGGCATCGGCTACTACGGCGACGGCGGCGACGCCGTGCTGACCGAGCAGAGCCCGCCTGGCGATGACTTCGTCGCCCGCGTGGTGGTCGCCTGGGAGGGCGCCGCCCGGCCCGCCGTCGAGGCCGGCGTGCGCACGGTCTTCCTGCGCACCGCTCCGGTGCTGGACGGGCGCGGTGGCCTGCTGCCCCGCATGGCGCTGCCGTTCCGCTTCTTCGTCGGCGGCCGGCTGGGCTCGGGGCGCCAGTGGATGAGCTGGGTGTCGCTCGAGGACGCGGTCCGGGCGTACCGCTTCGCGCTCGAGGCCGGCGACCTCGCCGGGCCCGTCAACCTCACCGCGCCCGAGCCGGTCACGAACGCGGAGATGGCGGCGGCCATCGGCCGGGCCCTCCGCCGCCCGGCCGCGGTCCCGGTGCCGGCCGCGCTGCCCCGCCTGCTGCTCGGGCGGGAGATGGCCGACCTGCTGCTGTTCGTCAGCCAGCGGGCGCGGCCGGCCGTGCTGGAGGAGGCGGGCTTCACCTTCCACCACCGCGACGTCGACGCGGCCCTGGCGACCGCGTTCGGGGATCGCCGGTGACCGCCGCCGACCGCCGCGACCCGCCGGTGCCGGACGGCGGGTCCAGGTCCGACCCGGCACCGGAGGCCGCGCCGGCCGGGCGGCCCGGCGTCGCCGCCTTCGACTTCGACGGCACGCTCGCCCGGCGAGACACGCTCGTGCCGTTCCTCCGCCAGGTCCGGGGGACGGCGCGCGTCGCGCTCGCCGTCGCCCGGGCCGCGGCGCGCACCCGGGACCGGGACGAGCTGAAGGTCGCCGCCATCGGCCACCTGTTCCAGGGCGTGGCCGCCGCCGACCTCGAGCGGTGGGGGCGGAGCTACGCGCCCACCCTGCTCCCGCTGCTCCGCCCCGAGATGGTCGCCCGACTCCGCTGGCACCAGCGCGAGGGGCACGCGGTCGTCATCGTCTCGGCCTCGCTCGGCGCCTACCTGCGACCGCTGGCCGAACGGCTCGGGCTCGACGCCGCGCTGGCAGTCGAGCTGGCCGCCGACGCATCGGGCCTGCTCACCGGCGAGGTCGTCGGCGACCTCAACAACCGCGGCCCCGAGAAGGTCGCCCGCCTGCGGGCCTGGGTGCGGGACCGCTACGGCCCGGCGACCGACGTCGAGCTGTGGGCCTACGGGGACTCCGCCGGGGACGAGGCGCTGCTGGCCGCGGCCGACCACCCGCAGTGGGTCGGCCGGCGGGCCCGGGCGGCCCGCTAGCCCGGCGCCCGGGCCGGCCGCGCCGGGCGGCGCGCCGTCCGTCGCGGTCGGTGGCCCAGGGCCAGGGCGACCGGCACGCCGCCGAGCCCGGCCATCCCGAGCACCACCCGCAGCACGGTCGACCACCCGGACCGGCCGCCGCCGGCGTCCGCGGGCCCGGTGGTGCCGGCCGGCTCGGCGCCCGCCGCTCCGGCACCCCCCTCACCGTCCCCGACGGGCTCACCGGTGATGCCGTGGGCCCGGGCGGCCTCCTCGAAGATCACCGGCGCGTCGGCGAGCGGCGCCGCCGCCGCGAGCGGCGCCAGCGGCGAGACGGCGGCTCCGCCGGCGCCGGTGCCGCTGGTCAGCGTCCCCGACCCCCCGGCTGCGGCCGCCCCGGCACCCGGACCGGGGACGGCCGGGGGTCCGGCTCCTCCACCCCCGCCGGCGGGGGTGGCGGTGCCCGGACCGGCGGCCCCGCCGCCGGCCTGCGGGCCGCGGGCCCGCTCGACCGTGATCGTCGTGGTGAGGAACAGGAGGCGACCGTCCGCGAGGCACAGCCCGGACACGGCGTGGCGCCCGGGGCGGAGCGCGCGCGGCACCGTGGCCGAGGCCCGGGCGGCGCCGTCGGGGCCGACCGTGGGTGCGGCCACGAGCCACAGGTCGATGCCGAGCAGCGCGACGGTGCCCGGCGTGCACGTCCGCATCGCCACCGTGATCGCCTGGCCGGGCGCGGGCGTCGGGTCGTCGACGGTGATCGACCGCACCGGCGGCGGGTAGGCCTGGGCGCCCGCCGGCGCGGCCGCCACGATGGCGGCGGCCAGCGCCGCGGCCGCGACGGCCGGCAGTCGCTTGCGCATGCGTTCCCCCTTGGCGCCGCTCCCCCGGTCGGCGCCGTGCCCTCACGAGTGGCCAGGGTCTACCACAGCCGTGGATGTTGACGCCGGGTCAACAGCGGCCCGGGCACCCGCCGGGCGCGTCGACAGCCGTCAGTCGCGGGGCGCGGTGACCGTGAGCGTGCGGGGCAGGTCGAGGCTCGACAGCCACGTCGCCACGTTGCCCTCGACCCGGGCCTCCCGGCTCGCCGCGCCGGCGCCGCCCTCGACGGTGACGGTGACCACGACGTCGTCGGGGTCGACGAACGGCTGCGCCGGCAGGTCGAGCCGGTACCGGCGACCGGTGATGGTGCCGACGAGGTCGAGCTCGATCTGGACCGACCCGCCCGGCGGGATGTCGACGAAGGTCGAGTACACGTTGCGGTCGAGCTCGCGCTCGGCCTGCACCATGGCCGGCTGGCCGTCGACCCGGGCCGCCTCCAGGTCGAACGGGCTGTACATGGAGACGTACGACCGGTTCGTGCCGTTCGGCAGGCCGACCGAGTTGCCGATCACGTAGTCGGGAAGCCCCTCGGCGGGGGCGGTGTTCTCCAGCGAGACCCGCAGCGTCGCCCGGACCTCGCCGGTCTCCGGGTTCCAGTGCACGTCGTAGGCCTCGCTGCGGCGCAGGAAGACGTCGATCTTGCTCGCGCCGGCGTTCGTCGTCGTGAGCATGACCGAGTCGCTGTTGTCCGGCGGGGCGATGTAGCCGTTGACGCCGAAGCCGGTCAGCACGAGGGCACTGGTCTCGTCGAAGGTCGTGAACTGGATGTGCCCGCCGTCGACCACGGGGTCGAGGTGCTCGCTCAGCTTCCGGGGACTGGGCAGGTCGGCCTCGGTCAGGCGCTCGAAGGTCGTGCGGGCCACGTCCTCGAGCAGGTCGACGCGCTGCTCGTTGTCGTCGGCGAACTCGACGTACTGGTCGAACAGCAGGTACTGCTCGACGTTCTCGGAGGTGAGCGGCGCCGGCAGACCGTCGACGTGGACGTCGCCCGTGTAGCGCATGATGGCCGCCAGGCCGGCCGGGTCGACGGTCAGCACGCCGTCGATCGGCTGGCCGCCCGACTGGGGGTACAGCTCGGCCGCCACCCGGGCCAGGGTGACGAAGTCGGGCGTCATCGTGATGTTGCGCCAGGTGTTGGCGACGTCGAAGCGGCCGTAGCGGGCCACGAACTCGGGCGCCGACGTGATCTGGCGGGGCCCGCCGTCGAACTGCTCGAGCTCGGAGACGCGCCCGAACACCGGCATCGACAGCTTCCCGTCGTCGAGCACCAGCTCGGCGTAGTTGCCGGGGAAGCCGAAGCGGCCCCGGGCCTCGACCGGGGTGGTGAACAGCACGAGGTAGCGCTTGGGGCCGTCGGCGCCGAGCAGGTCGGGGGCGATGCTGACCGCGTGCACCGCGTACTGCGCGTCGGGCACGGCCTCCTCGACCCGCCGCTCGAGCTCGTCGATGCGCGAGGAGACGGCGTCGACCAGCCACGGCGAGCGGGCCTCGTCGATCTCGTCCCGGAGGTTGACCACGGCGTCGCGCACCTCGGTCAGCGGGCCCTGCATGTCCCGCACCGCCTGGGGGTCGAGCCGGCCGCCGACGAACCGCAGCGCGTCGACGTCGGCCGAGGTGGCAGCCAGCGACGACACCCCCGCCACGTCGCTGGCCCGGGATGCGAGCGAGCTGACCGCGTCGATGTTGGGCCCGACGACCGGCAGTGTCTTGGCCGGTGAGACGAACCAGCTCGACAGCGTGTCGTCGGCGCGGGCCAGCGACCGCGCCGCCTCGTCGAGCCGGGCGGCCGCCGTCTCGTCGTCCGCGTCGCGGGCCGCCTCGAGCCCGTCGTCGACGGCCCGCATCCCGTCGGCCAGGTCGTCGAGCACGGTCATGACGCCGATGACCGCGCCGACGAGCATGAGCCCGACGATCCCGGAGAGGACGAGCGCCACCTTCCGCACGCGGGCCTTGACCCGGCGCCCCGCGTGGGCGTGGCCGGACACGACGACGGGCAGCACCGCCGCCGCGGTGATCAGGGCGGTGAGGCCGTGGAAGCCGATCGGCTCGGCCCGCAGGAGCCCGATGACCCCGAGGCCGACGACGAGCGCACCCCGGGCGCGGCTGCGAGTGTCCCGCAGCACCGAGACGAACGCGACGACCGTCGCCGCCGCAGCGCAGGCGAGCGCGAGGTCGTCGCCGGCGATCACCGCGGCGCCGGCCGGCACGAACCACGTCCACCGCCGGGCGGTGGCGCCGAAGAACGCGACCACCCCGACGAGCGCCCCGCTCCAGAAGGCGTCGGCCCGGGCGTAGCCGGTCGGCTCGGCCGTCGTGACGACGGCCGCCGCCAGGGCGACGGCCACGGTGGCGACACCGAACGCGACGGTGCGGGACCGGCGCGTCGCGAGCAGGGGGCGGCTGCGGACGGCGATGGACATGGAAGGCGTCAATCTAGGCCAGGGGGTGCGGACGGCCGGAACCCGGCGCCGCCGACGGCACGCTCAGTAGGCACCGGCGCCGCGGACGACGGCCGAGAACGTGCGGGCGATGATCGTCAGGTCCATGGTCGGCGACCAGTGGTCGACGTAGTACAGGTCGAGCCGGACGGCCTCGTCCCACGGCAGGTCCGACCGGCCGCTCACCTGCCAGAGGCCGGTGATGCCGGGCTTGACCAGCAGCCGGCGGGTGACGTGCCGGTCGTAGTGCTCGACCTCGCTGGGCAGCGGCGGCCGGGGCCCGACGAGGGACATCTCCCCTCGCAGCACGTTGAGGATCTGCGGCAGCTCGTCGAGCGACCAGCGCCGGAGGAACCGCCCGGTGCGGGTGACGCGGGGGTCGGTGCGCAGCTTGAACAGCAGGCCGTCGGCCTCGTTGCGGTGCTCCAGCTCGGCGCGCAGCCGGTCGGCCCCCATCACCATCGTGCGGAACTTGACGATCTCGAACCGCCGCCCGTCTCGCCCGACCCGGGCCTGCCGGTAGAAGACCGGGCCGGGGGTGTCGAGCTTGACCGCCAGGGCGACGACGGCGAACACCGGCGCGAGCACGACGAGGGCGAGGGCCGCCGCGGCCCGGTCGAACACCTCCTTGGCCACCCGCTGCGGGCCGCTGAAGGTGGGCTCCTCGACGTGCAGGAGCGACACGCCGGCGACCTCGCGGGTGACCGTCCGAGGACCGGCGACGTCCGCGATGGCGGGGGCGACGAGCACCTCGACGTCGCGGTCGCCGAGGCTGGAGACGACCGCCCGCAGCTCGCCCGGCTCGGACTCGGTGGTCACGGCCACCGCGTCGGCCCGGCTGCGGTCGACGGCCGCGGCCAGGTCGGCCACCGTGCCCACGACCGGCACGGAACGGGAGCCGATGGCCAGCGTGGGGCGGTCGCCGGGCGGCGCCTCGCCGTCGAGGCAGAGGCCGGCGACGTGGAACCCCGTCCACTCCGACCGCACGAGGTGCTGGCCGACCTCGACGACCGCCGAGGGCGTGCCGACGAGCAGCAGCCGGCGGACGTAGCGGCCGCGCCGGCGCTGGCCCTGCAGCCACAGCCGCAGCGCGTAGCGGCTGAGCAGCGTGAGCACGACGGCGACGGGGATGAGCACGCCGACGTAGCCCCGGGCGATGACCAGGTGCCCGAGGAAGTGCGAGATGGCGACGACCGCCAGGAAGTGGACCCCGCCGTTGAGCACGCGCCGGTACTCGTCGGAGCCGACGCCGAGGATGCGCCGGTCGTAGCAGCCGGCGAGGGCGAGCACGCCGAGCCAGACCGGCGCGGCCAGCAGCCCGACGAGGACGTAGGGGACGTTGGGGCCGGGGAGCAGCGCCGCCGAGACGCCGAAGCGCATCAGGTGGGCGATGACGAGGGACACCCCGATGGCGACGCAGTCGGCGACGACGTAGGTGGCCACCGGGGGCACGTGGGCGCTCCGGGCGTCCCCGACGCGCGCGGGCCCACCGTCCGTGGTCGTGGCCGGCGCGGACCGCTCCGGCCTGGTCCCCGCTACCCCCATCCCAGACACCTGCCCGGCAGCTTAGACCCCTGGTGGCGGCGCGCCCGGGCCGCGCCCGGCCCGGGGCGCCGGCCGGCTCACTTCGGCTGCATGCGCACGCCGCCGTCGAGCCGGATGACCTCTGCGTTCATGTAGCTGTTGCCCAGCAGCTCGACGGCCAGCGAGGCGAACTCCTCGGGGACGCCGAGGCGCTTGGGGAACAGCACGTCCTTCTTCAGCTTCTCCTTGAAGGCCTCCGCGGCCTCGCCCTCGCCGTAGATCGGCGTGTCGATCAGGCCGGGGGCGATGCAGTTGACCCGCACGCCGACGGCGGCCAGGTCGCGGGCGACGGGGAGCGTCATGCCGACGACACCGCCCTTGGAGGCCGAGTAGGAGGCCTGGCCGATCTGGCCGTCGAAGGCGGCGACCGAGGCGACGGTGACGATGGCGCCGCGCTCGCCGTCGGCGAGCGGCTCGGTCTGCGACATGGCGGTGGCGGCCAGACGGATGCAGTTGAAGGTGCCGACGAGGTTGACCTCGACGACCTTCTGGAAGATGCCGAGGTCGTGGGCCGAGCTGTACTGGCCGTCCTTGCCGATGGTGCGGGTGGCCCAGCCGAACCCGGCCGCCGTCACCAGCGCCCGCAGCGGCCCCATCTCCTTGGCGGCCTCGACGGCGGCGATGACCTGGTCGGTGTCGGTGACGTCGGTGGGTGCGAAGATGCCGCCGACCTCCTTCGCGAGCGCCTCGCCCTTCTCCTTCTGGCGCTCGAGGTCGGCGATGACGACCTTGGCGCCCCGGCCGGCGAGCGCCTTGACGGTGGCGGCGCCCAGCCCGGACGCACCGCCGGTGACGATGGCAGAGATCCCGTTGAGGTCCATGGCCGAACTGTATTGACTCTGCGGTCAAGGTGGCGAACCCGGCGCGCCCCGCGGTCAGGCCCGCGGTGGGCGGCGGAAGAGCCACCCCGCCCACACCCGGGCAGCGGCGAGCAGGCCGACCGACCAGGCGACGGCCCACCACCCCGCGGTGCCGACGGCGGTGCCGGTGAGCAGCCCCCGCAGCGTGTCGACCACGGGCGTCGCCGGCTGGTGGTCGGCGACCCACCGCAGCCACGGGGACATGGCGTCGGTCGGGACGAAGGCGCTGCTGACGTAGGGCACGAACGACACGAGGAAGCTGAAGGCGCTGGCCGCCTCGACGCTGCGGGCCACGAGCCCGACCGCCGCCGACACCCAGGTGAGCGCCAGGACGACGAGCACGACGAGCCCGGCGGCCGCCGCCCACTCGAGCGGGGTGGCGTCGGGCCGGAACCCGAGGGCGAGGGCGACGCCGACGACGAGCGCGGTCGACACGAGGTTGCGGCAGAGGCTGGCGACGACGTGGCCGGTGAGCACCGCGGCGCTGCGGACGGGGAGCGTCCGGAACCGGTCGACGGTGCCGCCCAGCACGTCCTCGCACACGCCGACCGCTGTCGAGGACGCGCCGAAGCCGGCGCAGAGCAGGATCACCCCGGGCACGACGTAGTCGACGTAGCGGGTGCCGGCCGTGTCGATGGCCGTGCCGAAGACGTGCACGAACAGGACCATCACGAACACGGGCAGGGCGAGGGCCAGCACGAGGGCGTCGGGGTTCCGCCGGCTGTGGCGCAGGCCGCGGCCGACGAAGGTGAGCTCGGCCGCCAGGGGCGCCGGGCGGGGGCGCGTGGGGGTGCTCACGGCGCCGCCACCGCCAGGTCGCCCGCCGGCCGACCGCCACCGGGTTCGGTCAGTACGAGGAAGACGTCGTCGAGCGACGGCCGGCGCGTGGTGACGTGCTCGGCGTGCACGCCGTGGGCCGCCAGGCGGTCGAGGACGTGCCGGACGTGGTCGCCCGAGCCGTCCGTCGGCACCTGCAGCACCCGGGGCTCCGCCGTCGCCGGCGGGCGGGCGCCGGCGACGGCGAGGGCCTCGGCCGCGGCGGCCCGGTCGGCCGCCGACGCGAAGGCCAGCTCGAGCAGCTCGGCACCCACCCACCGCTTGAGCTCGTCCGGCGTGCCCTCGGCGACGACGCGCCCGCCGCCGAGCACCGCCACCCGGTCGGCCAGACGGTCGGCCTCGTCGAGGATCTGGGTGGTGAGCAGGATGGTGGTGCCCCGGTCGCGGAGCTCGGCCACGAGCTGCCAGAGCCCGAGACGGCTGCGAGCGTCGAGCCCGGTGGTCGGCTCGTCGAGGTAGAGGATGCGGGGCCCGGCGACCAGGCTGGCGGCCAGGTCGAGCCGCCGCCGCATGCCGCCCGAGTAGGTGCCGGCCCGCCGCCCCGCGGCGTCCTCGAGGCCGAAGGTCGCGAGCAGCTCGTCGGCGCGTGCCCGGGCGGCCCGGCGGTCGAACCCCGCCAGCCGGGCCATCATCCGGAGGTTCTCGGCCCCGGTGAGCAGCTCGTCGACGGAGGTGTGCTGGCCGGTGACGCCGATGGCCCGGCGGACGCCCTGCGGGTCGCGCACGACGTCGTGGCCGCCGACGACGGCGGCGCCGGCGTCGGGCCGGAGCAGCGTGGCCAGGATGCGCACGAGCGTCGTCTTGCCGGCGCCGTTGGCACCGAGCAGCGCGTGGACGGTGCCGGGGGCGACGGCGAGGTCGACGCCGTCGAGCACGCGCCGGCGGCCGAAGGCCTTGCGGAGGCCGTCGACGCGGATCGCCGCGGGTGGGTCGCTGTGTGCTGCCATGGGTCCTCCATCCCGGCCACCACCGAGAACTGCTTACGACATAAACTGCTGTGTACGATATAGACAGTTTTCGACCGGTGGGCAACCCCCACCCGGCCGGCCCGCACCGATGACCGACGAACCCGACCCCGAGGCCCTGCCGCCCGTCCTCGCCGTCGCCTGGCAGCGCACGCCGCCGCCCGCCCGCGGTCCGCGGCCCTCGCTCACCGTCGCGGCGATCGTGGGCGCGGCCGTCGAGATCGCCGACGAGGAGGGCATCGACGCCGTGTCGATGGCCCGGGTCGCGGGCCGGCTCGGCTACACGCCCATGGCGCTCTACCGCCACGTGCGATCGAAGGACGACCTCCTCGCACTCGCCCAGGACGCGGCCTTCGCCGACCCGCCGACCCTGGATGCCGCCGCGGGCTGGCGCCCCGGCCTGGAGGCGTGGACCCGGGCGCTGGCCGCCGCCTACCGGGCCCGCCCGTGGGTGCTCGACATCCCGATCGCCGGCCCGCCGTCACTCCCCCGGCAGGTCGCCTGGCTCGACCGGGCGCTCGCGGTCCTGGAGGGCACACCGCTGCTCCCCCACGAGCGGCTCTCGGCCGCCCTCATGCTGTCCAACCACGCCCGCAGCTGGTCGATGCTCGCCCGCGACCTCGAGCGGAGCCGGGGGAGCACCGGCACCGGCCCGCCCGCGGGGACCGACGCGCTGCGCCTGGTCGCCGAGCTCGCCGCACCCGACCGCTTCCCCGCCGTCGGACCGGTCCTGCGCGACGTGCTCGCGGCGATCGAGGCCGGGGACGACGACGGCGAGGACGTCGCCGACGAGTTCGAGTTCGGCCTGCAGCGGATCCTCGACGGCCTCGACGCGCACATGCGCCGGGCGTGAGGCCGCCGGCCCCTGCTCAGGCCGAGGGCGCCCCCGGCGGCAGGTCGGGCGGCGCGGCAGCGCCCGTCCCGGCCACCCACTCCTCCAGGTCGGCCTCGGGCTGGACCACGGCCATGACCATCCGGACCGGCTCCCGGCCGACGTTGGCGTAGGTGTGGGGCCGGTCGGCGTGGAACAGCACGGCCCCGCCGCCCGGCACGACGTGGGCCGAGCCGTCGACCTCCAGCGTCAGGTCCCCGGAGACCACGTGGACCAGCTCGCGGGTGCCGCCGGCGTGGGCCTCCGCGGCGTGCGCGTCGCCGGGCGCGAGCGTCCAGTGCCACAGCTCCAGGTGGTCGCGCTCGTCCGAGCCGACGAGCAGGTCGCCGAAGCTGCCCGCCTCGCTCTGCCAGAGGCGCACGACCTCGGCCGGCTGGACGACCCGCACGACCGGCGCCTCGTGCAGCTCCACCAGGGCGGCCAGCGACACGCCGAGGGTCTCGGCCACCTTGCACAGGGTGCCGAGGCTCGGGTTGGTGCGGGCCTGCTCGAGGTGCACGAGCATGCCCTTGCTCACGCCGCTGCGGGCGGCGAGCTGGTCGAAGCTCCACCCCCGGGCGGTCCGGAGGCGCCGGATGTTGCGAGCGACCGCCGTGGCGACGGCTTCAGCGGAGGGCACCGGCTCACTGTAGCAACCACTTGGATCACTCCAGCGACCGGTCACTATGCTGACCGGGTCGGTCACTTCACCGATCCGCCGGAGGACGGGCGGGCCCGGCGGTGCCGACCGTGACCACCCGCGCGGGCGCCCGCCCCCGCGCCCGACCACCGCACGCAAGGGGACCCATGGCCGCACTCCTCGCCCTCGGCGCCGCCGCCGCGTACGGCATCGGCGACTTCCTCGGCGGCGTCGCCGCGCGCCGGGCCGCCGCCTCGGCGGTCGTGCTGTGGTCGCACGTCGTCGGGCTCGTGCTCCTCGTCGTCCTCGCGCCCCTCGCCGGCGGTGAGCCGACCGGCCGGGGCCTCGCCGTCGGTGCCCTCGCCGGCCTCCTCGGCGGCGGCGGCGTCGCCCTCTTCTACCGCGGGCTGGCCGTGGGGGCGATGAGCGTCGTCGCCCCGGTCGCCGCGCTCCTCTCCGCCGGCGTCCCGGTGGTCGCGGGCCTGGCCGCCGGCGAGCGGCCGGCCACCGCGGCCCTCGTCGGCATCGTGCTCGCGCTGGGGGCCGTCGTCCTCGTCTCCCGTGAGCCGCAGCAGCTCGGCGCCGGCCCGCTGCGCTGGCAGGCGCTCGCGCTCGCCCTGTCCTCGGGCGTCGCCTTCGGCCTGTTCTTCGTCGCGCTCGACCAGGCGGGCGACGGCGTCGGCGTCTGGCCGCTCGTCGGCGCCCGCGTCGCGTCGGTCGGCCTGTTCGTCGCGCTCGGCGTCGCCCGGGTGGTGTCGGCCTCGCCGCCCCGGGGCGCCGTCCGCCCGGCGGTGGGCTGCGGCGTGCTCGACGCCGGGGCCAACGTCCTCTACCTCGGGGCGCTCGGTCACGGGCTGCTGTCGGTCGTCTCGGTGCTGACCGCCCTCTACCCCGCCGGCACCGTGCTCCTCGCCCGGTTCGTCCTCGGCGAGCGGCTGTCCGCGCTGCAGCGGTCCGGGCTGGCGATCGGGGCGGTCGCCGCCGTGCTCATCGCCCTCTGACCGGCCGCGCCGCCGGCCGGCGGCGCGTACGCTGCGGCCATGGCCATCCCGGCCCCGGCCGCCGACCGCACCGCCGTCGTCACCGGCGCCAGCTCCGGCATCGGGCGGGAGATCGCCCGAGGGCTCGCCGGGCGCGGCCACGGCCTGACCCTCGTGGCCCGACGGGAGGAGCGCCTGCACGAGCTGGCCCGCGAGCTGACCGGCGCCCACGGGGTGCAGGTCGAGGTCGTCCCCGCCGACCTCACCGACGCCGGCGCCCGCACGGAGGTCGTCGACGCGGTGCGCGCCGCCGGCCTCGTGCCCCACGTGCTGGTCAACGCCGCCGGTCTGAGCACGGTCGGCCCGGTGCACGCGTCGGACCCCGACGCCGAGGTGGCCATGCTGCGCACCGACGTCGAGGCGGTCGCCCACCTCTGCAGCCTCGTGCTGCCGACCATGGTCGAGCGCCGGGCCGGTGCCGTGCTCAACGTGGCCTCGACCGCGGCCTTCCAGCCCCTGCCCGGGCAGGCGGGCTACGCCGCGGCCAAGGCGTTCGTCCTCTCCTACAGCCACGCGCTGCGGGGCGAGCTGCGGGGCACGGGCGTGACGGTCACCGCCCTGTGCCCCGGCCCGGTCCACACCGAGTTCGCGGCGCGAGCCGGCTTCGACCCCGCCGAGGCCCAGGCCGTGCTCCCCCGCCCGCTGTGGCTGCCGGTCGAGCAGGTGGCCGAGGCGGGCATCGAGGGCCTCGAGCGCGGCCGGGCGACGGTGGTCCCCGGGATGGCCAACCGGCTCGGCGCCGTCGGCGGCCGGCTGGCGCCCCGCTCGGTGCTCGTGCCGGTCGCCGCCCGCCTCCACCCCGGCCTGCGCCGCTGAGCGGCCGGTCGCGACGTCAGGCCGCGGCGCCGGATGCCAGTGCCAGGCCCCGGCGCAGGAAGCCGAGCGCGCGGGCGCGCCGCTCCCCCGTCGGGGCGGCGAGGACGTCGGACCGGCGCAGGACGGCGCCGAACGGGGCGTTCCAGTAGCCGGGGTCGCCCGGGCGGTCGGGACCGTGCGGGCCGACGTAGAGGTAGGGCCCGGCCTCGTGGACGTCGCCCGGCGAGGCCCCGACCTCCACGGCCACCGGCTCTCCGTCGGCGGCCACGGTCAGCGTGGCGGCGTGGTCGAAGTGCTCGGGCCACAGCTGCGGCACCGTGGCACCCAGGACCCGCCCGACCGGCCGCGCCTCGGCGGCCGCCGCCGGGTCACCGGGCGGCGCCGCGACGAGCTCTGCCAGCAGCGTGTCACCGAAGGCCCACCACGCCGCCAGGGCCTCGACGGTGCCGGGCCGGAGCGCCAGCGGCTCGTCCGGGTCGCCGACCGGCGGGGTGTCCCCGCCCACGCTGAACGGGACCGCCAGGTCGACCCCCACCACCTCTGCGGCCCGGGCCAGCGTGGTCACCGGCTCGGCACGCGTGCGGCCGCCGCGCTCGACGACGAGCACGGCGCCGCACACCCGCACCACCTCGCCGGCATCGCCGAAGGCGGGCGTGGCGAGCCCTCCCGGTGCGGGCCGCAGCCCGAACCGGCCGGTCACGTCCGACCGGCGCCGCCCCAGCACGTGGGCCGCCAGCCGGTGCAGCGCCGCCCGGGTGGCGGGCAGCAGCTCGGTCTCGGCGTCCGGCGGCTCCACGGGTCCATCCTCGCGGACGACCCCGGCCGCCGTCCCCCTGGACCAGCGACCGGGGATCGCCCGCGGCGGCCTCGGCGTCAGTCGTCGACGTCCACGTCGAGCACGTTGCCGGCGGCGTCGAGCAGCACCTCGCGCGTCGTGCCGTCCGCCGCCCGCACCTTCGCCTCCCAGGCGACGTCGCCGTCGTCCTCCGGGTCGAGCTCGAGCACCTCGGCCCCCTCGCCGACGGCCGCGGCCGCGGCCGCCCGCAGCTCCTCGTCGCCCGCGGCGCCGGCGGGCAGCCACGGTGCCGGCGCCGACACGTCGCGGTAGGTGCGGCCGTCGATGACGTAGACGTCGGCGTCGTCGCCGTCGTCGTCGAAGCGCACGAGCAGCGTCACCTCGCGGCCGACGAGGCCGGCGAGCTCGTCGCGCAGCGACTCGGTCGTCCCGTCGCCGTCGAAGTCGTCGGCCGCCTCGGCGGCGGCCACCCAGTCGTCGGGGCCGAAGTCGAGGTCGACGCCGTCGATCTCGAGGTCGTCGGCGACGTCGTCCCGATCGTCGCCGTCGTCATCGTCGTCATCGTCGCCGGTCACCGTCCCCGACAGCTCCTCGAGCCCCGGGACCTGGCGGTCGGCGCCCTGGCGGGCCGGCTCGGCGACGTCCGCCGCCGGCCGGTCGCTGATGTCGACCGGCGCGGCCGACCCGTCCGGGTCGTCGAGCGCCGTGACGGCCGCGGCGCCGCCGGCGACGACCACGGCCGCGGCGAGGGCGCCGATGGCGATGGTGCGGGGTGCGGGCATGGGATCCTCCGTTCGGGGGGGTTCGTGCCCCGATGGTGCGCCCCGAGGATGAGGACGGCCTGACGGGGGGATGATCCCTTCGCCAGGGACCTGAACGGATCTTCAGCCCCACGTCAGGAACCGGCCCGCGGTGGGTGGCACACTCTGCCGCCGCCGGCCGGGCGGAGGAGGTCGCACGTGACCATCCTGGTTGTCGAGGACGAGCCCGGCATCGCCGCGTTCCTGCGCCGCGGCTTCGAGGCCGCCGGCTACACGGTCCTCGACACCCCCGACGGGCCGACCGGCCTGGCGCTCGCCCAGCGCGACGACGTGCGGCTCGTCGTGCTCGACCTCGGGCTGCCCGGGCTCCCCGGCGAGGAGGTGCTGACCCGGCTGCGGGCCCTGCGGCCGTCGCTGCCGGTCATCGTCCTCACCGCGAAGGACTCCGTCGCCGACAAAGTCGCCAACCTCGACGCCGGCGCCGACGACTACGTCGTCAAGCCGTTCAGCTTCAGCGAGCTGCTCGCCCGGGTGCGCGCCCGGCTGCGGGCCGGCGACCAGCCCACCTCGACCCGCCTGCAGGCGGGCGGCGTCACCCTCGACCTCCTCGCCCGCCGGGCCACGGTGGACGGGCGCAGCGTCGACCTGTCCAGCCGCGAGTTCGCCCTCGCCGAGGTCCTCGTGCGCCACGCGGGGCAGGTCCTCTCCAAGGCGCAGCTGCTCGACCAGGTGTGGGGCTACGACTTCGACGGCGGCAGCAACGTCGTCGAGGTCTACGTCCGCCACCTCCGCCGCAAGCTCGGTGCCGACCGCATCGAGACCGTCCGCGGCGCCGGCTACAGGTTCGTGCCCTGATGCGCCTCCCCACCCGCATCGCCGCCGTCGGCGTCGCGGCGCTGGCGCTGACCGTGGCGGTCATGGCACTGCTCACCCACCAGATCGTCCGGGTGTCCGGACTGCGGGACGTCGACCGGCTGCTGCGCCAGGAGCGCGAGGAGCTGGAGGCGTCCTTCCCCCCGCTGCTCGGCCCCGCCACGTCCGAGGAGCTGACCGACGACGACCTGCGCCGCGCCGCTCAGCAGTACCTCGCCGTCCACCCCGGCAGCGACCGCCACATGACCGCCATCACGGTGGCGGGGGACACGTTCACGACCCGGGACGGACCCGCGGCGCTCGTCGCCCTGCGCGATCGGGACGCACTGCCCACCGGCGAGCCCGGGCGACTCCGCACCGTCGACACCGACGAGGGCCCGGTGCGGGCGCTGACCGTGGCGCTGCGGGCCGGCGGCCGCGAGGTCGGCGTCGCGACGGTCGCCTCGCCGCTCGACGAGGTGCGCGACGACGCCCTCACCTCGCTGGGGCGGGTGGCGGCGACCGGCGCCGTCGGCCTGGTGCTCGGCGGGGTGGCGCTGACCCTCGGCACCCGCCGGGCGCTGCGGCCCGTCGCCACCCTGGCCGACACGGCCCGCCGCACGAGCGCCGGCGACCGCCGGGCCCGGGCCCCGGAGGCCGGCCGCGACGACGAGCTCAGCGCGCTCGCCCGGGAGCTCAACCGCATGCTCGACCGCATCGACGCCGACGACGAGGAGCGCCGGCGCCTCGTGGCCGCGGTGTCGCACGAGCTGCGGACCCCGCTGGCGGTGGCCCGGGGCCACCTCGAGCTGTTCGAGGCGACGGCCGCCGAGGACCCGGCCGCGGCCGCGGAGGTGGCGGCCACCACCCGGACCGAGCTCGACCGCATCGCCCGCATCGTCGACGACCTCGGTGCCATCGCCCGCGGCGCCCACGGCGCCGGCGTCGTGGTCGGCCCGGTGTTCGCCCCCGACGTCCTCGACGAGCTGCGCCGGCGGGTCGCCGGCCTCGGCCTCCACGACGTCGAGATCGCCGACGCGCCGCCCCTCGTCGTACGGGCCGACCAGGGCCGCCTCGCCCAGTCGCTGCTCAACCTGGTGGTGAACGCCCGGACCCACACGCCGCCCGGCACCCGGGTGCGGGTCACGGCCGCGGTCGAGGACGGCGGCGTCGAGCCCCCGGACGGCGGCTGGCTGGTGCTCGCCGTCGAGGACGACGGCCCGGGCATCGACCCGGCGGTGCGCGAGCGTGCCTTCGAACCGTTCGTCACGACCCGGACCTCCGGACACCGTGGCACCGGCCTCGGCCTGCCGGTGGTGAAGACCCTCACCGAGGCCCAGGGCGGCACCGTCGAGCTGGACAGCGGGCCGTCGGGCACGACCGTGCGCATCCGCGTGCGCCTCGACGCCTGACTGCCGCACCGTCCGCGCGATCCTCTAGGGTCACAGCGGGACCGGACACCCGCGCCCGCAGGGCGCCCGAGCCGGGGACGAGCGAATGGGCGGCTCCGAACAGATCGACGCGCGCATCCAGGCCACGGCGACCGCGGCCGTCGGCCACACCCCGCCGCCGGGGCCGGCCGAGCGGCCGCTGCGCGTCGAGGTCGTCACCGACCTCACCGACCTCGAGTCGCTGGTCGAGCCCTGGACGGCGCTGCTGCACCGCTCCCCCCTCGCGACCGCCTACGCCGCCCCCGCCTTCGTCCTCACCTGGTACCGGCACTTCGAGCGCCCGGGCGGCGTCCACGTCGTGACCGTGTGGGCCGGCGACGAGCTGGTCGGGCTCGCGCCGTTCGCCCGCACCCGGCTGGGCACCGGGCCGCTGTCGGCCACGCTGCTGGTGTCGGCCGGCACCGAGCACGGCGACTACGGCGAACCGCTGCTGGGCCCCGAGCCGGCGCGCACCGCCCGCGCGATCGCCGATCACCTCGCGACCCTCGTCCGGCGACGGACGGTGGTCAACGTGCGGCGCCTCCGGGAGGACGGCGCCATGCTGGCCGCCCTGGAGGCGACCGAGGAGCTCGCCCGCTCGCCGATGGGCCGGCGGGCGACGGCGGCGGTCGTCCGCTTCGACCGCTGGGACGACCCCGAGGCGGCGCTCCGCAAGCTGGGTCGCAAGCACGGCGTGCCCCGGCGGATGCGGCGCCTGGCCGAGGCCCACGGCGAGGTGGTCTACGTGCCCGACGACGCCGACCTCGACGCCGCGCTCGACACGATGCGCGACATGCTGGGCCGCCGCTGGGGCCCCGACGACGGCCCCCCGCTGTTCCGGGGCGCCGGGCGGGAGGCCTTCACCCGTGAGTCGCTGCGAGCCCTGGCCGCCGACGGGATGGCGCGCGTCGCCACCCTGCGGGCCGGCGACCGCCCGGTGGCGGTGTCGACGATGCTCGAGCTCGCCGACCGCCAGGTCAGCGACAACGCCGCCTTCGACCCCGACCTGGCGGCGTTCGGGCCGGGGCAGGCCGAGATGCACCACATGCTCGTCCACTCGCACCGGAGCGGTGCGACGGAGGTCGACCTGCGCGCCGGCGACTTCCCCTACAAGCGGCGCTGGGCCAACGCCGAGCACCACACGCGCTCGGTCGCCCTCTCGGCCCCGGGCCGGCGGGGCGGGCTCGACCGGCGGGTGCGGCGGGCGCTGATGAGCCTCCGGGCCCGGCGCCTCGCCGCGCTGACCGCCACGCCCCAGGGGCCCTTCGGCACCGAGCGCCGGCGGTGGCTCCTCACCATCGCCGCCCTCCTCGGCATCGCGTCGGGCGCGGCCGAGCCCGTGATCGCCGAGACCGTCGCCGGGGCGGTCGCCGCGGGCGACCCGGCGCTCGGCGACGCCCTCGCCGCCTGAGCCCCGCACGGCGGCGGTCCCGCAGATCAGCTCGCCGCCAGCGCGGTGGCGAGCGCCGACTCGGCCCGCTGGCGACGGGCCCACAGCGTGCGGGGTCGCAGCCCGCGGCGGGCCGCGATGTCGGCCACCCGCTGGCCGCCGATCCGCGACCGGGCGATCAGCTCGGCGTCCTCGCGGCCGACCACGCCGGCGGCCACCGCCTCGCGCAGCAGCTCGGTGAGCTCCAGCGCCGGGTGGTCGGGCCGGTCGTCGGGGCGGGCCGCCACCGGCCGCAGGTGGGCCGCGGGGTCGGCCGACGGCAGGGCGACGACCTTGGGGACGGCCCGCCGCAGCTCGGTGGCGGCGTCGAGCAGGACGTTGGCCGCCACCCGCCCCGGGCGCCGCGCCAGCGGGTAGCGGCGGATGCGGTGGTAGACCGCGGCGACCGCGGCGGCGGCCCGCTCGTCGGCGTCGCCCAGCGCCCACCACCGGCGGGCGAGGGCGCGGGTGCCGGGCAGGAGGAGCTGCAGCAGCACCCGGGCGGCGAGGTCGTCCCCCGCCACGGCCCGGCGGACGAGGGCCAGGAGCACGCGGTCGGCGTCCTCGGGGCCGGCGGTCCGGACGTAGCGCTCGACGCCGGCGAGCGAGCGGGCGCCGCCCGCGGCGGCGCACACGTCGCGCAGGCGCCGGCTCGCGGCGCGGTCCTCGCGCAGCCGCGCCCACTCGTGCTCCAGCATGTCGAACACGTCTGCCATCTCGCACCTCCCGGTCGGGCCGTTCGTCGGGCGCGACCGTGCGGGTGCGATGTCCCCGGGGATGTCCCCGCCCCTGGTCAGGAGGCGTGGCGTGCGCCGTTGCGGGGCATCGCGGGGAGGCGGGGGCCGACCCCGGCGCCACCGGTGCGATCCCTACGATGGCCCCGCACCGCCCGCCCGGGGCGGTCCCCCAGCCGTCCCGAGGTCGCCTGCGCATGTCCCCGTTCGCCGTCGCGCTCTTCGCCACCGGCGCCGCCGTGGTGGCGGCCGCGGGTGTGCGGGCCGCCGCGACGTCCCCGGACACCCGACGGGTGGCGCCCGGCGCGGCGGTGGCCGCCGGTGCCGCGACGGTCGCGCTGGCCGCCGCCGGCGCGCCGGTGCCCGCAGGCACCGCCCTGGTGGCGGCGGGCATGGCCGCGGCCGCCGCCGTCGACGCGGTCGAGCGCCGTGTGCCGACCGGGGTGGCGCGGCTGACCGGCGCCGCGGCGACCGGGACGCTCGTCGCCCGGGCGGCCGGCGGCGACCCGGGTGGCGCGGCGACCGCGGCGCTCCTCACGCTCGCGCTCGTCGCCGGGTTCGCGGCGCTGTGGCTGGCGCGGGCGCTGGGGTTCGGTGACGTGCGGCTGGCCGCCGGGACGGCACCGGCGATGCTCGGGGGCGTGCCCGCGCTGGTGCTGCTGGCCTGGGGGGCGCTCCTCGGCGGCGGGCTCGTGGCGCTGGCCCGCCGCGCCCGGGCGCGCCGGCGGGGCGGGGACGGGACGGCCGGCGCCGTGGGGTCGGTCCCCTTCGCCCCGCCGCTCGCGGTGGCCTGGCTGGTGACGATGCTGGCCGTGGCCTGACCCGGTCGCCCTCGCCGCTGTCCGGCCCCGCCCGCGGGCGCCGCTCAGGACGCCCTGGGCACGATCGCCCGCTCCACCCGGCGCAGGCGCCGGCGGATCTCGTCGTCGCCCAGGCCGAGCTCGCGCAGGGCGTCGCCGTAGGCGGTGGCGGCGGCCCGCGCCGCCCGCCGACGCCCGGTGGCGGCGTGCGCCCGCACGACGAGCTCGTGGGCGCCGTCGGCCCAGGGGTCGACGGCGAGCGCCAGCTCCCCCAGACGGGCGGCGCGCTCCGCGTGGCCCTGGGCGAGCAGCAGCACGCCCGCCCGCTCGGCGAGGCCCGCGACCCGGGCCCGGCGGGCCTCGACCTCGGCGATCGCCCAGTCGGCGGCGGCCACCTCGGTCGGCTCCCCCCGCCACAGGTCGAGCGCGTCGAGCATCCGGGCGAGCGCGGTCGACGGCTCGCCCCGGCGGTCGGCCTCCAGCGCGGCCTCGGCCAGCTCGTCGAACCGCCAGACGTCGGCCTCGAACCACTCGCCCCGGTGCAGCGCCAGGCCGTCACCGCGGGCCTGCACGAGGAACGAGGCGTCGCCGTTCCGCCGGCCCGGCTCCAGCGCCCGCAGCAGGTGGGTGAGCGTCACCCGCAGGTTGCGGGCCTGGCCCTCGCCGTCGAGGTCGGGCCAGAGGTCGGCGGCGACCTGCTCACGCGAGTCGTGGGGCCGCAGCGCCAGGTGGGCGAGCAGGTCGCGCACGCGCCGGCGGCGCCACTGCGGTGCGTCGACCGGCACGCCGTCGCGGCGCAGCTCGACGGGACCGAGGAGCCGCAGCTCGAGCCGGCCGTCCGGGGGCACCGGCAGCCGGGCCAGCGCGGCGCGGGCGGGTCGGGCGAGGTCACCCTCGCCGGCCACCCGCCGGACGTGGGCCTGCGCCCGCGGCCAGAGCGCCTCGAGGAGCGCCCAGCCGGCGTCGTCACCGGCGGCGACGTGGGCGAGGGCCAGCTCCGTGGCCCACGGCGCGGGCAGGAAGGCCCGGACGACGCCGGGGGCGACGGCCGCCGCCGCCCGCCGGGGCCCGTCGTCGCCCCGCCGGCGGGCGACGACGGCGCGGGCCAGGGTCCGGGCGTCGGTGAAGTAGGGGCCGAGGTCGGCCCCGTCCCAGTAGGGCCGCGTGTCGGGCACGAGCACGTACCAGAGCGCGAGCGCCCGCTGCTGCGGCGCAGCGCCGATGCCGGCGCCGATCGTGGCCCGGGTGCGGTAGTCCTCGAGCACGTCCCGGGCGCCGTCCTCGTCGCCGACGGCGACCCGCAGCGCGGCCTCGGCCTGCACGAGGCCGACGTCGACGAGCGGCGACCGGGGCACGGCCGCCAGGTCGCGGGCCCGCCGGAGGTAGCGCTCGGCGTCGTGGACGCGGTCGGCAGCCGCGGCCAGTTGGGCGTAGGTGGCGCAGACCACCGCCGTGTACTCGGACACGCCGCCGGCTGCCGACCGCTCGACCAGCTCGGGCATGCCGGCGAGGCAGTCGTCGACGGCGCCGGTCATCCAGAGGGCGCCGTACCGGGTCGCCTCGACGAGGGGCTCGTAGAGGGGCCCCACCGTCTTCATCGACTCCTCCGCCAGGCGCACGGCCTCGTGCGGCCGCCCGAGCTGGCTCAGCGCGGCCGCCCGCATCCACCGCTCCAGGCCGATCCACGTGTCGTTCAACGACCGCTCGGGGATGCGGTCGAGCTCGGCCAGGACGTCGTCGGGGCGGTTCGTCAGGTCGGCCACCAGGGCCCGGGCCAGGCAGGCCAGCGGCACCGCCTTCTCGTCCCCCTGCGCCTCCATCTCCAGGAAGCGCACGGCGACGTCCGCCAGCGGCTCGACGTCGCTCCGCCACCAGGCCAACTGGGCCAGTTGGGCGATGGCCGCCAGCTCGCCGGCGCCGTCGCCCGCCCGCCGGAACCCGGCGGCGGCCTCCTCGAGCAGCCGCATGGCGCCCTCCGGGTCGTCCGGCCCCCGGGCCACAGCCTCCAGCAGCAGGGCGAGCGCCCCGTCGGCGACGTCTGGCGGCAGCCGCCGCAACCACGTGGCGGCCACGTCCCCCGGCACCGGCGGGCTCGTCACGCCCAGCGCCTCGACGACCACCCGGGCCATGTCCTCCCAGGCCTCCGCCTTGGCCAGGTGCCCGACCGCCGCCCACAGGTCCCCCCGCTCGGCGACGGCCAGGCCGGCCCGGCGCCGGGCGTCGGCCAGCTCGCCGGGGGCGACGACGGCGGCGAGGTGCGGGAGCCACAGCGGGTGGACGAGGCGGCCGCCCTCACCGCCGACCTTCGCGAGCGGCAGCTCGCGGGTGAGGGCGTCGAGGTCGACGTCGTGCCCGAGCACCGCCGCGGCCACGTCGGGGTCGGTGATCTCCGCGTGCGCGACGAGCGCGAGGTCGCGGCGCTGGTCCTCGGTGAGGCGGCCGAGCACCTCCTCCCACAGGTACTCGGCGTCGGTGCCGGGCGCCCCGGACGCCGACAGCTCGGCCAGGGCCGGCCAGCCGCCGCAGGCCGCGACCTGGTCGAGGGGCACGCCCCGCTGGCGCGCGAAGTCGGCCAGCTCGTCCGGTGAGAAGGACAGGTCCGCCTCCCCGACCCGCACGACCTCGCCCTGGACGTCCAGCCGGGCGAGCGGGACCGGCGGGGGCGTCCGCCCCGCCAGCACGACGTGGCCGTTGCGGGGCAGGGCTGCGACGAGCCGGGCCAGCGCGGCCGCGCCGGACGAACCGGGGGCGACCAGGTGGACGTCGTCGAGGACGATCGCCACCTGAGCCGGCGCGCGGTGCCAGAGGGCGGCGGCCACCGCGTCGACCGCCGCCTCGGGCGACGGCTGCGGGTCGACGCCGGCGGCCCGGCACAGCCCGTCGGTGAGCGACGAGGCGGCCTCGTCGTCGCTGGTGCAGCTCAGCCACAGGTCGATCCGGTCCCGCGTGGCATCGGCCTCGGCGACCGCCTGGGCCAGCAGGGTCGTCTTGCCGAACCCGGCCGGCGCCACCACGGCCACCACGCGGCGGGAGAACCGCGCCCGCAGCAGCGCGAGCAGGCGCGGGCGGGGCACGAGGCGCCGCCGGGCGGTCGGCGGGGCGAAGCGGAAGCCACCGTCGATCGGGTGCACCGCCCAGGACACTACGGGCCGTCGTGGCCGCTGCGCGCGCGGTATCGGAGCCGACTGGTCGGGATCGGCGCCGAACCACCACGTGACGCGGCGACGAGCCGACGCGCCGTGGCAGCTGTGGTTAGCGCGCCGGTAGCGGGCGGTTCGCGGCCGCCGTCGTACCGTCCCGGGACGGCGGCCGAGGCCCTGGTCCGGAGCCCCGGGCCGCGACCGCCGTCCTGGTGCGGAGCCAAGGAGGTCGAGCAGTCGTTGGGGGGTGGTCGCGTGCACGGAGTCGGCTGGGGTCGCGCTCGACCCCGCCTGCACGCGCATCCCGTCGGCGTGCACAGCTCCACCCCTCCCCGGGCCCGACCGCGCGCCCTCCCGCTCCTGCTGGCCGCCGGGCTGGCGGTGACGGCGACCGGCGGTTGCGGCGGTGACGCCGACGCGTCCGGGGCCGGCGCCGAGGAGATCGGCCTCGACGCCCGGCCGGACCTCGCCGACGCCGGCGACGGCGACGACCTCCACGCCGAGATCGAGCACCTGCTCGCCGAGCGGGACCGCGTCGTCGACGAGATCGTCGCCGACCCTGCGGTCGCCGCCGACCCCGACCACCCGCTGGTGCGGCAGCTCGCCGCCCTCTACGAGCCCGGCAGCACCGAGGTGGCCGCCGCCCTCGAGACCTGGGCGGGCCACGCCGAGGCCGGCGAGCGGACGCTGCCGGCCACGGAGGGCCGACCGGCGTTCGCCACCCGGCTCGACGGCGAGATCGAGCGCGTCGGCGACGGCGAGGTGCGCTTCCCGACCTGCAACGAGCACAGCTACGCCGTGCTCGACGCCGGCGACCAGCTCGTCGAGCTCCAGCCACAGGTCGAGATGCCCGGCGAGGGCACGGCCGTGCGGGTCGACGGCGAGTGGCGCCTGCGACAGCTGACGGTCGAGCGGACGACGGGGTGCCGAGAGGGGGGCGGCTGAGGTGACCAGGACCGGGGCCCTCCCTGCGTTGGCCGCCGTGCTGATGGCGCTCGTCGTGGGCCTCCGGGGCCCGACGGCGGCGGCCGGTGCCCAACCCCAGGCGGACTGCGCGACGCGCGGCCGCGACGGCAACTGCGAGGTGACGAACCGCGACCGGGACGCCGGTTCGCCGGGGGGCACCACGTCGTGGCTGTGCACCAACCGGCGGCTCGACCCGGCGGTCGGGCGCTCCCTCTGGCCCGAGGCGCCCCCGCTGCCGCCGATGCTGGACATCTGGTACTACGCCGACTGCGGGACGAACGGCGGCAACGGTCGGTTCGACGACTGGGAGGAGTTCGGCTACATCAAGGTCTGGCACCGACCGATCGAGGACCCCGAGGCCCGTCCGGACGGCCTCGACATGGAGTTCGTGCCGGCGCCGAGCTCGCCGCCGCCGCCCGCTGAGGTGGCCGAGGACCTGTGGGCGCGGGTGGAGGCGACCCTGCCGGGGCCGGAGCTGGTGGTGTCCCCGCCGCCGGGCCGGGCGGCCCTCGTCGACCACCCGACGTTCCTGGCGGTGGGCAACTGGACGATCGTCGACGAGGAGGCCTGCGACGAGGTCGTCGGCAGGGTCTGCGTCACCCTCTCCGCCCGGCCCCGGTTGAGCTTCGACCCCGGTGACGGCAGCGACCCGATCGCTTGCGCGGGCGCGGGCACCGTCTTCGACCCCACCCGCGACCCCGACGCCCAAGCCGACGCCCCCGGCGCCTGCGCCCATCGCTACAGCCGCCGCACCGGCGTCGCGGGCCGCCCCGACGCCTGGACCGCGACCGCCACCGTCACCTGGGAGGTCACCTG
>DATGPY010000212.1:0-3230 GCA_035304465.1 Acidimicrobiales bacterium
GGTCGTCGCCTGGCGGCGGAGGTCCTGTCGGCGGCGCTCCTCACCGATGACCAGGCTGGCCAGCCGCTCGGTGTGGCGCAGGACCTCGTCGGTGGCGATGTTCGGCTCGAGCTTCATCTTGAGCCACACGACCGTGCAGCCGATGACGTCCCGCCCGACCTGGTCGCGGATGGGCAGCGCCCAGACCGATCGGAACCCTCGGGCCCGGGCCGCGGCGGCCGCGTCGGGCGGGACGCCCTCGAAGCCCGGCGCGATGTGCGGCTCCCCCGCGGCCGCGGCCTGCCACCACCGGCGGTCGCCGACCAGCTCCGCGGCCGGCGAGCCCTCGGGCACGCCGACGACGGGGCCGTCGGGGAGCAGCGCCACGACGGCGGCCGCGCCGAACGGCTCGGGCACGAGACCGGCGCAGGCGCCGAGCACCTCGGGCAGCGGCCGGCCGGCGACCAGCAGGTCGATGACGTGGCCGACGCCGTCGTGGTGGCCGCTGACCGGCCGGGCGAACACGAGGAGACCGTCGGCCTCGGGGTCGCCGAGGAGGTTGTGGATCGTCGCCTCCATGACCACCCAGGTGCCGTCGAACCGCTGGAACCGGTAGCGGATCGGCTCGGGCACCGTGGTGAGGTAGTCGTGGTGCCCGCGGGCCGCCCGCAGCTGCGCCAGCCCCTCGGCCAGGCGGTGGGCGTCGTCGGGGTGGATGCGGGCGACCGCGCTGTCGCCCCGGCGGCTGTCCGGGTCGGAGCCGGTGACCCAGCGGGCCGACTGGCTGACCCAGGCGATGGTCAGGTCGGGGTTGACCAGCGTGACGACGCTGGATGGCGAGCGGTCGACCGCCCGCACGATCCGCGCCGCGATGTCCGGCGGCACGGGACCTGTGTCGTCCGCGCCCACACCCGCACCACCCGTCGGCTCCGGTGCCTCGGCACCGTCCATCTGCTGCCCCCGAACGACTGTCACGACCGAGATCCGCCGCCCCCTGTGCGACGGTGGGCACCGATCGTATCGTCGACGACCCGCTGCGTGTCGCGACCGGCGCACCGGGGGTGCAGTCCGGCCGGCCGGGGACCGTCAGCGCCGTCGGCGGTTCAGCCGGCGGAACATCGGGCGCTGCGTCGAGCACAGGCGAGGCAGCTCGGCGGAGAGCCGGTCGTACACGTCCCGGTTGGCGGGATCGGGCGTGAACGTGCGGGCGACCCGGGCCAGGCCCCGGACCTCGGACCAGTCGACGAGCCCCAGCGAGATGCCCGCCAGCACCGCGGCACCCCGCAGCTGGGCGTGGACGGGGTCCTCGATCTGCTCGATCGTGCGGTCCATGACGTCGGCGTGGATCTGGCACCACAGCTCGGACTGCGCGCCGCCACCCACGACCCGGACCGGGTCGAGCCGCCGCTTGGCGAACCGCTCGACGTAGCCGTGCAGCCAGTGGTCGTTGTAGGCCACCCCTTCGAGGACCGCCCGCACCAGGTCGGCGCGGGTGGTCGTCAACGAGACGTTGTGGAACCCGCCCCGCAGGTGGCTGTCGCTGACCGGGGTGCGCTCCCCCGCCAGCCAGGGCGTGAAGATCACCCGGTTGGCGCCGGGCGGCGACGTCGCGGCCAGGGCGGTGAGGTCGTCGTAGGTGCACGTGCCCGGCCCGGTCGTCCCGGCGAGGGCGTCGCCGGGGGCCACGACGTTGTCGAGCAGCCACTGCAGCGCGAGGCCGGAGGTGTCGTGGTTGTTCGCCAGCATGTACCCGCCCCGGAAGCCGGGGATGGTGGCCATGCCCCGCAGCACGTCGGTCTTCTTGCGGGGCAGCGGGAGGCTGATCCACGAGGTGCTCGACAGTGCCATGTGGGCCTCCCCCTCCCCCACGGCACCGGCCCCGAGAGCCGCCGCGTGCAGGTCGGGGACGCCGGCCACGACCTGGACGCCGTCGGGCAGACCGAGGTCGCGGGCGACCTCCGCACGGACGGTGCCGACCACGGAGCCCGTCGGCACGAGCGGCGGCAGCTTCGAGCGGTCGACACCGGCCCGCTCGACCAGCTCGTCGTCGTAGTCGAGGACGTCGAGCCGGCGGTTGTCGGTCAGCCAGGCGGCGGTCATCGAGGCGTGGGTGGCGGCGGCCTCGCCGGTGAACCGCATGGCGAGGTAGTCGACCGGCTCGAGGTACCAGCGGGCGGCCGCGGCCACCTCGGGGTGGTGGGTGGCCAGCGTGTGCATGTGGCCGACCGGGTCGTTGCCCCCGGGTATGCCGGCGGTCTTGCGCACCCAGGTGGCGAGCGCCCGGGGGTCGTAGCCGGCGACCGGGCCGCCGATCCGGCGGCGGACGAGCGGGATGCCCCGGTGGTCCTGCCACATGACGCAGTCGCCGACCGGCACCCCCTCGGCGTCGACCGGGACGGTGCTGGCCCACTGGCCGGTCACGCACACGGCGGCGACCCGCTCGGCCGGGGCGAGGCCGTTGGCCAGCGCCTTGCGCACGGCGTCGCAGATGACCGCCCACCACTCGTGCGCGTCCTGCACGGCGCCCCCGCCCTCGAGCCACCGGGTGGCCAGCCGGATGTGGTCGCGCCACACGATCTCGCCGGTGACCGTGACGAACCCGACCTTGGGGCCGCCGGTGCCCAGGTCGACGGCGAGGACCAGGCTGTCGCGCCCGTGCGACGCCGCTGCGCTCCCCCCGGTGGCGCTCACGACGGGACCCGCATCTGCGCGTCGAGCATGTCCTCCATCACCGAGCGGATGAGCTCCTCCGCCTCGGCGGTGAGGCCGCCCTCGACACCGCCGTAGATGGCGCCGGTGAAGGGCGTCTCGTCCTTGTGCTCGAGGGCGTAGCGCACGGCGTCGGCCAGGTCGGCGGCGAACGCCTCGGTGACGCCGGGGCGGGTCTGCGGCCGGGTGACCGCCATGTGGATGGCGTTCGGGTACTGCTGGCCGTTGAAGCGCCAGCCCCGCTCCCGCATGAAGTCGTTGACGTGGTAGATGTCGAACTCGTCCGCCGTGAACGAGAAGCAGAACGTCGGCCGGCCGAGGATCCGCAGCTCGGGGTGCGAGCGGACGGCGGCCATCATCTCGGCGGCGGTGTCGAAGATCTGGCGGGCGTACCGCCGGTAGCCCTCCCGGCCGAGGCTGACCATGGCCGCCCAGGTGGAGGCCAGCAGCCCGCCGGAGCGGGAGCCCTCGATGCCGGGTGACATGTACTTGCCACCGCTCCAGCCCGGCACGAAGAAGTACTGCGCGTTGCGCAGCGCCTT
>DATGPY010000213.1:0-3148 GCA_035304465.1 Acidimicrobiales bacterium
CCCTCGGTGTTCGCCCGGAAGAACTACTTCTACCCGGACGTCCCGAAGGACTACCAGATCAGCCAGTACGACCTGCCGATCAACGTCGACGGCTGGCTGGAGCTGCCCTCCGGCCTGCGGGTGGGCATCGAGCGGGCCCACCTCGAGGAGGACACCGGCAAGTCGATCCACGTCGGCGGCGGCGGCCGCATCACCGAGGCCGGCCACAGCCTCGTCGACTACAACCGGGCGGGCGTCCCGCTGCTCGAGATCGTGTCGCGGCCGGACATGCGCTCGGCCGAGGACGCCCGGGCCTACGTGTCCGAGCTGCGGGCCGTCCTCGTCGCCACCGGCGTGTCCGACGCCCGCATGGAGGAGGGGTCGCTCCGGGTCGACGCCAACGTCTCGGTGCGCCGGCCGGGCGAGCCCTTCGGCACCCGCTGCGAGATCAAGAACCTGAACTCGCTGCGGTCGCTGGGCCGGGCCATCGACTACGAGGCCCGCCGGCAGATCGCGCTGCTCGAGGCCGGCGAGGCGGTCGAGCAGGAGACCCGCCACTGGGACGAGGACGACGGCCGCACCCACACCCTCCGCAGCAAGGAGGAGGCCGAGGACTACCGCTACTTCCCCGAGCCCGACCTCGTGCCCCTCGCCCCCGACGCCGACTGGATCGCCCGCGTCGAGGCCGAGCTGCCGCCCCTGCCGGCCGAGCGCCGGGCACGCCTCGCGGAGGTCGCCGGCGGCGTGCCCACCACCGGGGCGGTGGCCATCGCCGTCGACCGGGGCCTCGACGAGCTGGCGGTGGCCGCCATCGAGGCCGGGGCCGACCCGGGCCGCGTGCTCACCCACGTCGAGCACAACCTGACGACGGAGGGGGCGGCGGCGCTCGACCCGGCCAAGCTGGCCGCGCTGGTGAAGATGGAGGTCGGCGGGGAGCTCACCGCGACGCAGGCCAAGACCGTCCTCGCCGAGATGGTCGAGACCGGCGACGACCCGGCCGCCATCGCGAAGGCGAAGGGCTTCGAGGCCATGTCGCCCGACGCCCTCGCCGCGGCCGTCGACGAGGTGATCCAGGCGAACCCCGCCGAGTGGGAGCGCTTCGTCGGCGGGGACGACAAGACCCGCGGCAAGCTCACCGGCTTCTTCGTCGGCCAGGTCATGAAGGCCACCCGTGGCAAGGCCGACGGCAAGGCCGTGACCGCCCTGCTGCGCGAGCGCGCCGGCGCCTGAGCCGCCCCGCCCGCCCCCGACACCGACCGTGACCTGGAGCGTCCGCCCCGCCGACCCTGCCGAGGCGACGGCCGTGGCCGACCTGCTCGCGCTCGGGTTCGGCCAGGGCCCGACCATGGCGCCCCACCACCGCGCGGCCTGGGAGGCGGTCGTCGAGCTGGACCGCACCCTGGTCGTCGAGGACGAGGGCCGCATCGTCGGCACCGGGACGGCCCACAGCCTGGGGGTCGCCCTGCCGGGCGGCGCGGTGCCGATGGCGGGGGTCAGCGAGGTGGCGGTCTCGCCCACGCACCGTCGTCGTGGCATCCTCGCTGCGCTGCTCGACGCACTGCATCGCCAGGCGGCCGAGCGGGGCGAGCCGGTGGCCGGGCTGACCGCCAGCGAGGGGGGCATCTACCGGCGCTTCGGTTACGGGGTGGCCACCCGCTTCCAGGCGATCCGCATCGACGCCCACCGCTCGGCCGAGGCCGAGCCGGTGGCCCCGGTCGACGGCGGCCGGGTCCGGTTCGCCACCGAGGACGAGGCGGCCACGATCCTGCCCGAGGTCTGGGAGCGGCACTGGCCGCGGACGCCGGGTGAGGTGCGCCGCACGCCCGGCTTCTGGGTCGAGGACGCGCTCGACCCGCCCGAGGAGCGGGGCGGGGCCAGCGCCCGCTTCGTCGCCGTCCACACCGACGAGGGCGGCCGCCCGGACGGGTTCGTCACCTACCGCATCGCGGAGGGCTGGGGCGCGGGCGGCACCAACCACGAGGCCCGCATCCTGCTGCTGGCCGCGGCGTCCGACGCGGTCGAGGCGGCGCTGCTGCGGTTCGTGCTCGACATCGACCTCGTCGGCACCGTCACCTGGAACGCGCCGGTCGACCTGCCGCTGCGCTGGCGGCTCGCCGACCCGCGGGCCGTCACGGTGCACGCCGAGCGCGACCTGCTGTGGCTGCGTCCCCTCGACGTGCCGGGCTGCCTCGAGGGGCGGGGCTACGCCGCGGCGGGCGAGGTCGTGCTCGAGGTCGTCGACGAGCGGGGGCCGGCCGGCGGGCGGTACCTGCTGGAGGCGGGGCCCGACGGCGCCCGCTGCCGCCGTGTCGACCGCACCCCGGACCTGGTCCTGCCGGTGGCCGAGCTGGGCTCGTTGCTGGCCGGCGGTACCACCTGGCACACCCTGGCCCGGGCCGGCCGGGTCCGCGAGGACGTCGCCGGCAGCCTCGACCGGGCCGACGCGCTGTTCCGGACCGCCCGCGCCGCCTACTGCGCCACCGAGTTCTGACCACGACCACCGGGCCCCGGGGGCGCCCGTGGCCCTCCAGCCGTGCGCCGGCGCCTGGCGCGCGCCCCGGCGCGGCCCCGCCGCCGGCGGGTCGACGGCTCAGCGCACGGCGCCGAGCACGACCCAGCGGTCGCTCGCGAACCGGGCCAGCAGCACCGTGGCCCGGGTCGCCATGAGCAGGCCGAGCGCCGCCCACAGCCAGCCGATGCCGGCGCCCACGGCCGCGACCGCGACCGCCGCCGGCACGAACGCCGCGGCCGCCGCCGCCATCGCCCAGGCCAGGAAGCGCATGTCGCCCGCGCCGATGAGGATGCCGTCGAGCACGAACGCCACCGCGTTGACCGGCTGCAGCAGGGCCACCCACACGAGCACGAACGCCGTCAGGTCGACCACGGCGGCGTCGTCGCTGAACAGACCGGGCAGGTGACCCGACAGCGCGAAGACGAGCGCGCCGACGGCCACGCCGGCGACGACGCCCCACTCGATCATCCGCCGGCCCGCACCCCGGGCCCCGTCCCCGTCGCCGGCGCCCAGCGAGCGGCCGACGAGGGCCTGGCCCGCGATGGCGATGGCGTCCAGCGCCAGGGCGAGGAACGACCAGATCTCGAAGGCGATCTGGTGGGCGGCGACGTCGACGTCGCCCAGCCGGGTGGCGACGGCGGTCGCCACCAGCAGCGA
>DATGPY010000214.1:0-6724 GCA_035304465.1 Acidimicrobiales bacterium
CGTGCGGCCGGTTGGCAAAGCGAATCGCGCAATGTCGGCGCCGTCGAGCGTGGAAGGTGGCACGTCGACCGCCCGCCGGTCCGCCGGTCAGGCGGCGCTGGCCCGGGCCAGCGCCTCTTCCCGGACGGTGTCCACGGCCCGCTTGACCAGGCGCCGGGCGGCCTCGGCGGTGACGCCGAGCTCCTCGCCGACCTCCCGGTAGCTGCGCTTGCGCCCGTCGGTCAGCCCGAAGCGCTGCTCGACCGCGTACCGGGCCCGGCCGTCGAGCACGCCGAGCAGGTCGTGCAGCGCCTGCTCCTCCTCGCGCTCGATAATGATGGACTCGGGCGTGGGCACGTCGGCCGCCAGCAGGTCGACCAGCTCGCTGCCGTCGTCGTCGCCGACCGGGCGGTCGAGCGACGTCGGCGTGGTGAGCCGGTAGAGGCGGGCGTTCTCCTCGTCGAGCTCCTCGCCGTCACCGGAGGCCTGGCGCAGGGCGGCCCGCAGCGACGCCGAGCGGTCGCCCGGCAGCCGCACCAGGCTGGCCTTCTGGTCGAGGGCCCGGCCGATGGCCTGGCGGATCCAGAACGTGGCGTAGGTCGAGAACTTGAAGCCCTTCCGCCAGTCGAACTTGTCGACGGCGTGCTCGAGCCCGAGGTTGCCCTCCTGGATGAGGTCGAGCAGCTCCATCGACGGGGGCAGGGGGTACCGGCGCGCGATGCTCACCACGAGGCGCAGGTTGGCCCGGATGAAGCGGTCCTTGGCCGCCGCCGCGGCCTCGACCGCCTTGCGGAGCTCGCGACTGCGCTCGCCCGCGTCGATGCGAGCCTGGGCCTCGCGCCCACGCTCGATGATCTGTGCGAGCTCACGCTCCTCGTCCGCGGTGAGCAGCGGGACGAGGCCGATCTCGTTGAGGTACTGACCAACCGAATCACTCATGGCGTATCTCCTCAACCACCGCCGGAGCGGTGGGATTCCCCGTAGGATGGGGTTTTTCCCGGTACACGGGGACAGGAACCGGGAAATTCGAGGGGTCGTCGCTCCACAGGGCCGTCGTCGGTGACAGGTGTCACCCTGCTGGTCGTCACGCCGGTGGGACGCAGCTGCGGCTGCCGGTTCGGCGGGCACGTCGACGCCCCGTCCGGGCAGCGGAGGCCCAGGTCAGGATCGGAGAGGTGCACGCGTCACGGCGGGCGGCGGTCGGAGCAGGCAGGGGGAGACCTGCACCGTCAGGGGATGAGAACACGAACCGGAACGGTTCTATTTCATGAACAGGTTACGCATCTGACCTGCACCGGTCCCAACGAGTTCCGGTGCAGGGAACGCAACCACCGTCCGACCGCCTAGTTTTCCAACCGTGTCCGTGCGCTACGACACACGAACAGCTCTCCTCGTCGTCGACGTCCAGAACGACTTCGCGCACCCCGACGGGTCGCTGTACGTCGACGGGGCCGACGAGGTGATCGCCGCGGCCAACCGCGAGATCGCCGCCGCCCGGGAGGCGGGGGCCCTCGTGGTCGGCACGCGGGACTGGCACCCGGAGACGACGCCGCACTTCGCCAAGGACGGGGGCACCTGGCCCGTCCACTGCGTCGGCGGCACCTGGGGCGCGCAGTTCCACGACGACCTCGACCCCGTCGACCACGTGATCCACAAGGGAACCGGTGGCGAGGACGGGTACTCGGCGTTCTCGATGACCCACCTGCCCACCGGCGAGACGAGGTCGACCGGCCTCCACGAGCTGCTGCAGGAGAAGGGCATCGAGAAGGTCGTCATCGTGGGGCTGGCCACCGACTACTGCGTGAAGCAGACGGCGCTGGACGCCATCCGCCTCGGCTACGAGGCCGAGGTCGTGCTCGACGGCGTCCGGCCGGTCGACCTCGAGCCCGGCGACGGTGAGCGGGCCCTCGCCGAGATCGCCGAGGCGGGCGCGTCCCTCAGGTGACCGGCCGGTGACCGACAGCTCGCCACCCGCGCCGCGCGGCCGCCACCCCGGCCCGGTGCCGCCCGCGCTCGTCACCGACCTCTACGAGCTCACAATGGCCGCCGCGTACCAGGCGGCCGGCATCGAGCACGAGGCGACCTTCGAGCTGTTCGTGCGCTCGCTGCCCCGCGAGCGCCGCTTCCTCGTCGCCGCCGGGCTCGACGACGCGCTGAACGGCCTCGAGGAGTGGCGGTTCGCGGACGACGACATCGCCTACCTCGCCGAGCTGGGGACGTTCCCGCCGGCGTTCCTCGAGCGCCTGGCCGAGCTCCGCTTCACCGGCGAGGTGTGGGCGGTCCCCGAGGGCGAGATCGTGTTCGCCGGTGAGCCGCTGGTGCGGGTGACGGCGCCCCTCGTCGAGGCCCAGCTCGTCGAGACCTGGTTGCTCAACCGCATCTCCAGCCAGACGATGCTGGCCTCGAAGGCGGCCCGTGTCGCGCTTGCCTGCGGCGACCGGACCTTCGTCGACTTCTCGGCCCGGCGCGACCACGGCGTCGACGCCGCCATGGCCATCGCCCGCGCCTCGTGGATCGTCGGCTCCGGGGGCACCTCGCTCGTCGCCGCCGGCCGGCGCTTCGGCATCCCGGTCTCGGGCACGATGGCGCACTCGTTCGTCATGTCCTACGACGACGAGCGGGACGCCTTCCGCGACTACGCCCGCACCTTCCCCGGCAACGTCGTCCTCCTGATCGACACCTACGACACCGTCGAGGGTGCCCGCCGCGCCGCCGAGGTGGCCCACGAGGTGGCGGCCGAGGGCATCACGGTCGGCGCCGTGCGGCTGGACTCGGGAGACCTGGCGGCGCTGTCGGTCGAGGTGCGGAAGGTCCTCGACGACGCCGGCCTCCCCGACGTGCGGATCCTCGCCTCGGGCGACCTCGACGAGCACCGCATCGCCGCGCTGATCGAGGCCGGCGCGCCCATCGACGCCTTCGGCGTCGGGACCAAGATGGGCACCAGCGCCGACGCCCCCACGCTCGGTGCGGTGTACAAGCTGGTCGAGGACGCCGAGGGGCCCAAGATGAAGCTCGCCACCGGGAAGGTCACCTGGCCGGGCCGCAAGCAGGTGTGGCGCTGCGACGGCCACGACGTGCTGTCGCTGCACGACGAGGAGGTGCCCGGCGGCCGGCCGCTCCTCGTCCAGGTGATGGTCGGCGGGCACCGGACCTTCGTCGAGCCCATCTCCCGCATCCGCGAGCGGGCGACGGCCGAGCTGGCGGCGCTGCCCGAGCCGCTGCGGTCGCTCGAGCCGGCGGACGAGCCCCTGTGGCCGGTCGAGATCTCGCCCGGTCTGCGGGACTGCGCCGAGCGCATCCGCGCCGACCTCGAGGCGGAGCCCCACGGATGAGCGACGGCGGCGGCGAACGCCTGGGCATCTTCGGCGGCACCTTCGACCCGCCGCACGTCGGCCACCTGGTCACGGCGGTCAACGTGCGCCACGAGATGCGGCTCGACCGGGTCCTGCTCGTGGTCAACCACCAGCCGTGGCAGAAGCTCGGCACGCGGGAGATCAGCGATGCCGAGGACCGCTACGCGATGGTCGCGGCGGCGGTCGAGGGGGTCGAGGGGCTCGAGGCCAGCCGCATCGAGATCGACCGGGGCGGCCTGTCGTACACGGCGGACACGCTGCGCACCCTGCTCGACGAGGACCCCACCCGGGAGCTGTTCGTCGTCCTCGGCAGCGACGCCGCCGTCGGCCTGCCGACCTGGGAACGGGCCGACGAGGTGCGGGAGATGGCGACGATCGTCGTCGTCGAGCGCCCCGGCACCCGCGAGGCCGAGCCGCCCCCGGGCTGGTCGTGGATCCAGGTCGAGGTGCCGCGGCTCGAGGTGTCCAGCACCGACCTGCGGGCCCGGGTCGTCGACGGCCGGCCGCTCGACTACCTGCTCACGCCCGCGGTGATCGACACGATCCGCCGGCGGGGGCTGTACGGCGCGCAGGTGACCGCATGACCACCGACGCGGTGGTGCCCGAGGCGGCGCCGGAGCGCCCGGCGGACGGGTGCCGCCACCCCCGACCGACCAGCCGCCGCGGCCGGGCCGTGGCCCGACGTGCGGGACGGACGAGCGCCCGGTCGGGTGGCCAGGACCCACCCGTCGGCGCCGCCGATGTCGCCGGGCGGCCCGGGGTCGACCCCGCCGGGGCGCGCGCCGAGCCCGACGGCACCGACCGCGACGGCGCCTCGGGCGACCGGCGTGACGACCGCGACCTGGTGGTCGTCGAGGCCACCGGGGGGCGTGCCCGGGCCTCGGCCGTGGCGCGGGACCGGTTGCGCCGGCGGCGGGCGCTCGTGCTCGGCGCGATGGCCGGCCTGACCCTGACCGGGGTCGCCCTGGCGGCCGTCGGGGTCCGGGAGGTGCGCACGAGCACCGCCGGCCGCTACGAGCAGGAGCTGGGCCCGGACGACCCCGGCTACGAGGCCTACGTCGTGCCCACGCCGACGCTGGCGGTGCTGCACCGCGGGGCCGACGGCTCCCTGGTCGGTGCCGCCCTCATCGCGCTGGCGCCCGAGGACCGCGGCGGCACGGTCGTCGTCGTCCCGACCTCCGCCGTCGTCGCCCGGCCGGCCGGTGAGGCGACGATCGCGGAGGTCTACCGCACCGAAGGCCCCGAGGCCGCCGCCGGCGCCCTCGGCCAGGCGGTCACCGCGGCCGCCGCCGAGCACGTCGAGGTCGACGACGCCCGCTGGCGTGACCTGGTCGCGCCCGTCGGCGGCCTCGAGGTGTCGATCGACGCCCCGGTCGGCGAGTGGGAGGCGGGCCGGGTCGAGCTGCGGCCGGAGGACGTCGGCGCGTTCCTCGCCGCCCGGGCCGACGGCGAGTCCGAGCTCGAGCGCGTCGAGCGCCAGCAGCGCTTCTGGAACGCCTGGCTGCCCCTCGTGGCCGGCGGGGGCGAGGACGTCCTGCCCGGCGAGGTCGAGACCGGCATCGGCCGGTTCGTCCGGGGCGTGGCCCGAGGCGACGGGTCGGCGGCCGCCCTGCCGGTCGTGCGCGACGGCGACGGCGAGGCCGAGCGGTTCCGGACCGACGTCGGTCGCGTCAACGCGTTCGTCTCGCACGCCGTGCCGTACCCCGCGTCGCCCGCGCCCGGTGCCCGCATCCGCGTCCGGCTCCTCAACGGGACCGGCGACCCGTCGCTCACGCCGGTGGCGGCCCGGGCGCTGGTGGCGAGCGGCGCCGAGGTCGTCCTCGCCGGCAACACCGCCGCCCCGGGCGTCGACCGCACGCGCATCCTCTACCTGGGCGAGGACCGCGCCCCGCTCGCCCTGTGGATCGAGGCCAACCTCGACCTCGGTCGCGTCGAGGAGACGGCGAGCGGGCAAGATGGGAGGCGGGTGTCGGACGACGAGATCGACGTGACCGTTGTCCTCGGCGAGGACGCCGAGGATCTGATCGAGAGGTGACAGAGCGCTGACTGCCAGCAAGGACCGGGTTGCCGCCCGCGAGCTCGCCTTCACGGCGGCCCGGGCGGCCGACGCCAAGGGCGGGCGCGACATCGTGGTGCTCGAGGTGGGCGACGTGCTCGTGGTCGCCGACGAGTTCGTCATCGTGTCGGCGCCCAACGACCGCCTCGTGCGGGCCATCGTCGAGGAGGTCGAGCGGGTGGTCGGCGAACGGGGGCTGGGCAAGCCGCTGCGCGTCGAGGGCCTCGACGCGCTGCGCTGGGTCCTCATGGACTACGGCGACGTCATCGTCCACGTGTTCCTGGACGAGACGCGCGACTACTACGAGCTCGAGCGGCTCTGGAGCGACGTGCCCCGCCTCGACTGGGCCGAGGCCGACGCCGCCGCCTCGCGCCGGGCGGCGCCCTGACGCGCCCGTCGCGGACGGGCCGAGGTCCGGCGCCCTGACGCGCCGACGCCGGCGGGGTCGCCGCCGGCGTCGTGGTGGGGAGTGGAGCTAGAGGGACTCGAACCCTCGGCCTCATCCATGCCATGGATGCGCTCTACCACCTGAGCTATAGCCCCGAGGGAGCGGTCACTCTACCAGACCCCGGGACCCCCACAAATCGGGCCCCGGGGGCCGACCGCCCGTCACCCCACGACGAAGTTGACGAGCCGGCCCGGGACCGCGACGACCTTGCGGACCGTCCGCCCCTCCAGCAGCGCTCGGACCTTCGGGTCGGCCCGGACCGCGGCCTCCAGCTCGGCCCGGTCGTCGGTGGCCGGAACGACCACACGCAGCCGGACCTTGCCGTTGACCTGCACCGCGACCTCGACCGTCTCGTCGACCAGCCAGGCGGGGTCGGGCTCGGGGAACTGCTCGGCGCACACCGAGTGCTCGTGGCCCAGCCGCGACCACAGCTCCTCGGCGATGTGCGGGGCCAAGGGCGCCAGCATGAGCACCAGCGGCTCGATCACCGCCCGCGGTGCGCCACCGTCCGGCCACCGCTGGGTGACGTGGTTGTTCAGCTCGGTGATCTTGGCGATCGAGACGTTGAACCGCAGGTTCTCCATCCCGTCGCGGACGTCCGCGACGGTGCGGTGCAGCTTGCGCCGGGTCTCGTCGTCGAGATCCCCGTCGGAGACGACCAGCTCGCCGGTGCTCTCGTCGACGACGTTGCGCCAGATC
Organism: Acidimicrobiales bacterium; assembly: GCA_035304465.1. Taxonomy (GTDB): domain Bacteria; phylum Actinomycetota; class Acidimicrobiia; order Acidimicrobiales; family VFJN01; genus ZC4RG19. The sequence continues at coordinate 6,536 of DATGPY010000214.1, forward strand.
CGCTGCAGCAGGCGGAAGACGCCGACGACCGCCTTGGTGTCCCACGGGCGGCTCTGGTCCAGCGGCCCGGTGAACATCTCGTAGAGCCGCAGGGTGTCGGCCCCGTAGCTCTCGTACATCTCGTCCGGGGTCACCGTGTTCTTCAGGCTCTTGCCCATCTTCCCGAACTCACGGTTGACCTGCTCGTCG
>DATGPY010000215.1:0-2282 GCA_035304465.1 Acidimicrobiales bacterium
GCCGCCGGGCCCGGCGAACCGCTCGTGGCCGCCCACCTGGCCGGCACCGCCGGCGGCGCCCGCGCCCCCCGCAGCCGCGGCCCCGAGGACGAGGACGCCGGCGCCGGGCGCCAGATCGGCGGTCGTGCCGAGCAGCCCGGCGGGGTGGCCCGCGCCGGACAGGTCGACGACGGCCAGGCCGGTGACAGGGTCGGTGCCGACGACCTCGCCGGCGACGGCCGAGCCGTCCTCGAGCTGCACGGTGACCTCGGCCCTGCCACCCACGAGGGACGCGCTGGTCACGACGACCCCGTCGTCCCGCACGACGAGGCCCGACCCGACCGGGCGGCCGCCGCTGACGACGGCGACCACGGCCGGGGCGAGGTCGTCGGCGCCGTCGGGGGCGTCGGCCCCGCCGGCCGGTGCCTCGGGCACGGCGACGCGCTCGGTGACCGGCCGCTCGATCACCCGCTCGCCGACGCCGAGGGCCGCCAGCACGCCGCCGGCGAGCACGGCGCCGATCGCGGCCGCGGCCAGGTGGGCGGGCCAGCGCCGCCCGCCCGGCGCCCGGCGCTCGGCCCGCCGCGAGGGCGCGCCGGCGTGCCCGGCCTCCGCCCCCACCTCGGAGGGGTGGCGCCAGAGCCGGTCGTCGGGATGTGGCGGCGGACGATGCCCCGGGCCGTCCGCGCCCGCGTCGTCGTCGAGGGGCACGCCGCGGAGAGTAACGGTGGGCGGTCCGCGGCGGACCGCGCCCCCGGTGGCCGTCGCGGCCGCGCCCGCCTGCGTAGCATGAGCACGATGGACGCCACACCGGAGCTGACGCCGCCGTCGGGCGACACGTGGCTCGGCCTGTCGGCGTCGCCGCTGCCGGTGGCCGAGGCGGTGTCGTGGGCGGTGAGGCCCGACTGCGGCGCCGTCGTCCTGTTCTCCGGCACGGCCCGCGACCACGCGCCCGGGCGCCCGGGTGTCGAGCGCCTCGAGTACGAGGCCTACGAGTCCCAGGTCGTGCCCCGGCTGGCCGCCATCGCCGAGCAGGCCCGGTCGCGCTGGCCCGACATCGGCCGGGTCGCGCTGCTGCACCGCACCGGCGTGCTCGCGATCGGCGACTGCGCGGTCGTCGTGGCCGTGTCCGCACCGCACCGGGACGAGGCGTTCGCGGCGGCCCGCTTCGGCATCGACACGCTGAAGCGCACGGTCCCGATCTGGAAGCGCGAGACCTGGGCCGGCGGCGAGAGCTGGGGCCTCGACGCCCAGCACATCACCGACGTGGAGGCGCCGGCGCCGTGAACCCGGTCGTGTTCCTCGCCATCGCCGCGGTCATCTCGATCGTCGGCGCGCTCGTGCTCTGGGCGCGGAACCGGTCGCCGTCGTCGCTCGAGGCGAGCATCGAGACGTTCCGGCGGGAGATGCAGGCCCTCGCCCCCCGCGACGGGGAGCCGCGACCACGCCGCTGGTGGAGGCGCTGAGCGGCCATGGCGCGGGACCTGGCGATCGACCTCGGGACGGCGAACATCCTCGTCTACGAGCGCGGCAAGGGCATCGTGCTCAACGAGCCCACGGTCATCGCGCTCAACTCGCGCACCCGCGAGGTGCTGGCCATGGGCCACGACGCCTGGCAGATGATCGGGCGCACGCCCAGCGACATCGTGGCCGAGCGCCCGCTGCGCCAGGGCGCCATCACCGACTTCGACGTCACCGAGCGGATGATCCGGCTGCTGTTGCACCGGCTCCGGGTCGGGCGCTTCAACCGCCCCCGGGTGGTGGTGTGCGTCCCCTCCGCGATCACCGAGGTCGAGCGCCGGGCCGTCGCCGAGGCCGCCCGCCGGGCCGGCGCCACCGACGTCTTCCTCATCGACCAGCCGATGGCGGCCGCCATCGGGGCCGGGCTGCCGGTGCACGAGCCGGTCGCCAACCTGGTCGTCGACGTGGGCGGCGGCACGACCGAGACCGCGCTCATCTCGCTCGGGGGCGTCGTCGGCTTCGACGCCGTGCGGGTCGGCAGCTTCGACATCGACGCCGCCATCCAGGCCTACGTCCGGCGCGAGTACGGCATCGCCGTCGGCGAGCGCACGGCCGAGGAGATCAAGGTCGCCATCGGCTCGGCGTGGCCGGTCCGGGACGAGCTGAAGGCCGAGGTGCGAGGCCGCGACCTGGCCACCGGGCTGCCCAAGACCGTCATCCTCACCCCGGCCGAGATCCGCGAGGCGATCGACGACGTCGTCAACGCCATCGTCGAGTCGGTCATCACCTGCCTGGGCAGCGCCCCGCCCGAGCTGGCCCACGACCTCATCGGCCAGGGCATG
>DATGPY010000216.1:0-2789 GCA_035304465.1 Acidimicrobiales bacterium
GACGACCGCGTCGAGGTCGTCGACGTGGCTGACCACCTGCCCGAGGGCGGCGAGCAGCTTGTCGCGCTGGTTCGCCATCCCGAGCGGGAACATGTCCCGCAGGTGCGGGTGGGCGAGGAACAGCGTCGAGTAGAAGAAGAGCGGCACCTGGTCGCCGTGCGCGGCGACCTCGGCCCAGTTGCGCTTGAGGCGCTCGGTGTCCACCTTCCCGCTACGAGGCGACGCCGTCCTCGACGATGTCCGGCTTCACCCCGGCGAGCACCTTCCCCGCGTCGGCGAGCGCCGCCTCGTCGGCCCCCATCTCGGTGAGCACGGTCACCAGGTGGTCGACGACCCGGTCGTAGTGGGCCGCGGAGATGCCGAGCCCCCGGTGGGCGTCGCCCAGCTCGCGCCCGTCGTACTGCGCCGGCCCGCCGAGGACCTGGGAGAGGAGGAGGACCTGGTGGCGCTTGAGCCGGGGCATGTCGACGTCGGTGAAGTAGTGGGCGAGCTCGGCGTCGCCGAGGAGCCGGTCGTAGAAGCGGTCCACCGCCTCGCGGATCGTGGGCGCCCCGCCGAGACGCTCGTAGTGGCTCGCGGGCGTGGCGATGCTGTCGGTCCGATCCCCAGCCATGGTGTGCTCCTTCGGACTCGTGTGCGGGATTGACTTCGTCGCGGAGCGGTCAGACTACGCCCCGTAGAGACGTTACCGCGCCGAGATGGGTGCTGCAGTCGCCACGTCGAGTGGTTCGCAGCCTCGTACCGTGGCATCTCGCGGCGATCCGCGGTCGGCGAGCGCGGCCGGTCACGGGCGGCGGCAGCGGGGGGTGGCCGGAGCAGCGGATAGCTTTCCAGACGTGCGCTGCGCCGTCTGCGGGAACCTCGACTCGAGGGTGGTCGACTCGCGCCAGTCCGACGACGGCAGCGCGATCCGGCGCCGGCGCCAGTGCCAGGCCTGCGGCCACCGGTTCACCACGTTCGAGCGGCCGGAGGCCCCGGTGCTCATGGTCGTGAAGCGCTCCGGTCACCGCGAGCCGTTCGACCGGGCCAAGGTCGTCGCCGGCGTCCAGGCGGCGCTGAAGTCCCGCCCGGTCGAGCCCGACGCCGCCGAGGCGCTGGCCGCGGCGGTCGAGGACGAGGTGCGGGCCCTGGCCGTGACCGAGGTCACGAGCGAGCGCGTCGGCCGGGCCGTCCTGGAGCGGCTCCGCGAGCTGGACGTGATCGCGGCCGTGCGGTTCGCCTCCGTCTACAAGGGCTTCGACGACCTCGCCGACTTCGAGCGCGAGCTGTCGCTGCTGACGAAGCTGACCAAGCGCACCGCGCCCAAGGCGCACTGAGGTCCGAGGTCCGGGCCCGCGCGGGTCACCCCGCGGCGTCCCGGGCGACGTAGCGCAGGAACAGGTAGCCGTCCTCGGTGAGGGCGCGGGCGAGCACCATGGCGCGGGTGGTGGGCGGCGCCGGCCCCTCGGCGACGCGCGGGGCGGGCCCGGTCTGCAGGGTCGGGGCGACGGTCAGGCACATCTCGTCGAGCAGGCCGGCGCCCACGAGCCCGGCGATGGTCGTCGGCCCGCCCTCGCACAGGACGACCCGGGCGCCGAGGCGGTCGCGCAGCACCGCCAGCGCCCGGGGCCACTCGACCCGGGTCTTCCCGGCGGTGTGGACCTCGGCCACCTCGGCGAGCGCGCGCCGCCGCTCCGGGTCGGCGGCCTCGACGGTGAGGACGACCGGGCGGGCGTCGGGCGGCGCCTCCCGGAACAGGCGCCGGTCGGGGGAGAGGGACAGGGCCGCGCTGACGACCGCGATGCGGGGCGCCGGCGCCTGCCCCCGGGCGAGCCGGGCGCGGCGCACGGCCTCGGGCGGGCGACTCGGCCCGTAGTCCTCGGCGGCCACGGTGGCGGCACCGGCCAGGACGACGTCGGCCACGCCGCGGATCGCCGCGAAGACCCGCTTGTCGGCCGGGCCGCCGAGGCCGCCGGACCGCCCGTCGAGGTCGGTGGCGGCGCCGTCGACCGTCGCGATCATGTTGGCCAGCACCCACGGCCGGTCACCGGTGGGGCGGTCGTCGGACGCGTACACCTCGACCGGGTCGACCCGGGCGGCTGGCTCCGGCCACAGCTGCCTCATCGGGCCGCACCGTAGCCAGGGCCGGCCAGGTCACGGCGCGGCCCCGGCAGCCGGTGGGGTGGGCCACGCGCGAGGCGACGGCCGGCCACGAGAAATCCACCCGCAATTCACAGGTTCCTCCCCTAGCGGTCCACAGCCCCGGCCCCGTAGGTTCGGACCGTGCACTGTGCCCCGGCGCGGACGAGCGGAATGGTGGTTGTCGCTTCCGTGTCTGTGGTGGGCTGAGCGACTCCTGGGGCTGGCCGCATCCGGCTGGACAGCGGCGTGCCCTGCCTGTGAGTCCGCGCGGGGCCAGTGCCCCGATCGCTTCGGACCCAGGGGGTGAGCCGTGGGCGGCGTTCGGCCGCCACCGGGCGCGGGCCCGGAAGGATCCGGTGCCGCGCGGCGTTGACGCGTACGTGGGATCCTCGGGCTGGGTGCACCCCGAGACCTTGACGATGTAGTTACACGGCTGTAGTTTCCACCAACATCTTGTGGCTCGACGGCCGGACCACCACAAGTTCTGGTGGTTGGCGGCCCAGGTCGCAGTTCTCCCCAACCGTCATCCCACCGACCTGGAGGATCCCCATGGCTCTCGCTCCCGAGCAGGCGGGCATCGGCATCCGCCGCCACTTCACAACCGAGGGCGTCCACCCCTACGACGAGGTCGAGTGGGAGCGCCGCGACGCTCGCATCGTCAACTACCG
>DATGPY010000217.1:0-10293 GCA_035304465.1 Acidimicrobiales bacterium
GTCGACGAGCGGCCGCTGCGGGAGATCTACCTCGTGCCCTTCGAGCTGGCGGTGCGCGAGGGCGGGGCGCTCGGGATCATGACCAGCTACAACCGCCTCAACGGCCGGTGGTGCACCGAGCAGCCCGAGCTGCTGCGCGACGTCCTGCGGAACGAGTGGGGCTTCGAGGGCTTCGTCGTCACCGACTGGTTCGCGGTCGCCGTCACCGAGGCGTCGGCCACGGCCGGCGTCGACCTCGAGATGCCCGGTCCGGGCCGTGCCTTCGGCCCGGCGCTGGCCGCCGCCGTGCGCGACGGGCGGGTCGACGAGCGGCTGGTCGACGAGCAGGTCACCCGCCTGCTCACCGTCCTCGACCGCATCGGCGCGCTCGACGACGCCGACCCGGGCGACGAGGGCGGCGAGGACCGGCCCGAGCACCGGGCCGTCGCCCGGCGTGCCGCCGCCGAGTCGACGGTCCTGCTGGCCGACCGGGGTGTGCTGCCGCTGGAGCCGGCCCGGCTGCGGCGGGTCGCCGTCGTCGGGCCCAACGCCGCCGACCCCCAGATCATGGGCGGCGGCTCGGCGGCCCTGCGCTCGCACCCCGCCACCGGCCCGGTCGATGCCCTGCGGGAGGCGCTCGGGCCCGGCGTCGAGGTCGTCCACGAGCCGGGGTGCGACAACCGGCGCCGCACGCCGGTGCTCGGCGGCCCCACGACCACCGCTCCCGAGGGCGGCACCGGGTTCACCGTCGACTGGTTCGCCGGGCCCGACCTCGCCGGCGACCCCGTGCGCCGCACGCACACGCCCTCCGCCGAGATCTTCGGGCTGGAGCCGCCGGTGCCGGAGCTGGCGGGCGCCGAGGGCGGCTGGTCGTGCCGCGCCCACACGACGCTGACCCCGACGGTGTCGGGCACCCACACCTTCACGCTCACCCAGGCGGGCCGCGCCCGGCTGATCGTCGACGGGCGGCCCGTCATCGACGGCTTCGCCGAGCGGCTGCCCCGGGGCACCGCCTTCTTCGGCCTCGGCAGCGCCGAGGTGGCGGCCACGGTCGAGCTGACCGCCGGGCGGCCGGTCGAGGTCACCGTCGAGCTGTCGACCGGGCGTCGGGGCGGTGCCGTGCGCATCGGCCACCGCGAGCCGGAGCCCGCCGACCTCATGGACCGGGCCGTCGCCGCCGCGGCCGGCGCCGACGTCGCGGTCGTGGTCGTCGGCACGACGGGCGAGTGGGAGTCGGAGGGCGACGACCGCCCGGACATGGATCTGCCGGGCCGCCAGGACGAGCTGGTGCGGCGGGTGGCGGCCGCCAACCCCGCCACGGTCGTCGTCGTCAACGCCGCGTCGCCCGTCACGATGGACTGGGCCGACGAGGTGGGCGCCGTGCTGCAGGTGTGGTTCGGCGGGATGGAGATGGGCCCGGCACTGGCCGACGTGCTGCTCGGCCGGGCCGAGCCCGCCGGCCGCCTCCCGTTCACCGTGCCGCTGCGGGTGGAGCACAACCCGACGGTCGGCAACTTCCCGGGCGAGAACGGCCGGGTGCGCTACGGGGAGGGCCTGCTCGTCGGCTACCGCTGGTACGACACCCGGGAGCTGCCGGTGCGCTTCCCCTTCGGCCACGGCGGGTCGTACACCACCACGGTGCTGGGCGAGCCGGAGCTCGACCGGACGACCTTCACCGCCGGGGCCGGCGAGCGCCTCACCGTGCGGGTGCCGGTCACCAACACCGGCGATCGCCGGGGCGCCGAGGTCGTGCAGTGCTACGTCGCACCCCGGCGGTCGCGCCTGTTCCGGCCCCGACGGGAGCTCAAGGCGTTCGGCAAGGTCTGGCTCGACCCCGGCGAGACCACCACGGTCGAGCTGGAGCTGGACGACCGCTCGTTCGCCTACTGGGACCCGACGATGCGCGACCGGGACGAGGTCGCCGCGAAGGCGGCCGCGGTGCCGATGGCGGGTGGTCGCGGGCGCCGGCGCGAGCCGGGCTGGCGCGTGGACCCGGGCACCTACGACCTCCACGTCGGCACGAGCGCCGCGGCGATCGCCCACGTCGTGCCCGTCGAGGTGGCCACGGACGGTTAGTCGCTCCGGACCCCGGGAACGCTGGGGGGGTCCGCGACCGGAAGGACCCCCGATGAGCGACGCCCCGAACGACGAGCGTGCGCACGACGACGAGGCCCTCGACCAGGGAGCCGGCGAGGACGCCGACCGTGAGCGCATCCTGCGGGAGACCGAGGACGCCCGGCGACGCGCCGAGGAGCAGGTCCGCGAGGCCCGCCGGGAGGCGCACGAGCGCCGCTGAGCGGCGACTCCGCCCCGGGTGGCGGCGCACCTCGCACCGGGCCGAAGTGCCCCTGTTTACCGGGGCGGTCGCTGGGTTACGTTTCCCGGGACACCTCGAGCCGAAGGAGCCGACATGGCTGACGTGATCACCGACCTCTCGGAGTCCGACATCGCCACCGAGTGGCGGCACGAGAAGGCCAGCCAGACGACCGACGACGACGCGACCGACGCGACGGACCAGGCCGACGACGCCGACGCGGTCGACCCCGACGAGGGCCCGGCCGACTCGGACACCGACCAGACCGACTCCTGACGCCCTGACCACCCGACGCTCTCCCGACGCGCTCGGCCGGTGCGTCGGTGACGTCGAGACGTTCCTGACGAGCCGCTTCGGCGTGGCGCCGCACCTCTGGCGCCACGCCGGCTCGTTCGACGACGTCCTGTCACTGGCCGACGTCGACCGCCTGATCGCCGGCGCCGGGCTGCGCCGGCCCGCCATCCGGCTGGTGCGCGACGGCACGGTCGTCCCACCGGCCGACTACACCCGCCGAGCCCGCACCGGCGGGACCACGATCAGCGACCTCATCGACCCCGGCCGCGTGCTCGACAACTTCGCGGACGGGGCCACGATCGTGCTGCAGGGGCTGCACCGCTGGTGGCCGCCGGCGGCGCGCTTCTGCCGCGACATCGAGCTGGTGCTCGGCCACGCCGTGCAGGCCAACGCCTACCTCACGCCGGCCGGCGCCGCCGGTCTGGCCCCGCACCACGACACCCACGACGTCTTCGTCCTGCAGGTGGCCGGCACGAAGCACTGGACGGTCCGCCGGCCCTACCTCGACACCCCGCTCCCCCGCCACGCCAGCGACCACGAGGTCGCCGCCACCCAGCCGGTGCTCTTCGAGGCCGACCTGACGGGCGGCGACGCCCTCTACCTGCCCCGGGGCGTCGTGCACTCGGCGGCGGCGCAGCGAGGTGTGTCGCTGCACCTCACCGTCGGCGTCCTGGCGACGACCGTCCACGACGTGCTCCGCGAGCTGGTCGACCTCGCCGCCGAGGAGGTCGAGCTCCGCCGCAGCCTCACGCCGGGCTGGCCGTTCGACCCCGACCTCGCCGAGGGCGAGGTGAAGTCCGCGATCGCGGCGCTGGCCGACTGGCTGGCCACGGCGGACGCCGGCACCGTGGCGGCGCGCCTGCGCGACCGCTTCGTCGCCAACCGCAGCCCGCTCCTGGAGGGCCAGCTCCTCGAGATCGCCGCACTCGACGAGATCGGCGACGACACGCACGTCCTGCGGCGCCCCGGCGCGGTCACGGACCTCCGGCTCGTGCCGGCCGGCGGGGACGTCCCCGACGACGGTGCGGCGCCGGGGCGGCTGCAGCTGGTCCTGGGCGACCGGCGGGTCACGATGCCCGCGGCCGTCGAGCCGGCCGTCCGCCGGCTCCTCGACGGCGAGCCCCACCGGGTGGGCGACCTCGCCGACCTGCTCGACCAGCCCAGCCGGCGGGTGCTCGTCCGCCGGCTCGTCCGCGAGGGCATCCTTTGCACGCGCCCGGCCCCGTCCGATGGCTGAGCGGCTCGCGCTGCGCTGCGCCCCGGCGGCCCTGGCCCGCGCCGAGCCGCTGATCGGCACCGCCTCTCGCGTCCAGCGCTGGATGATCGTCGAGCAGCCCGGCGCGTGGGGCAGCGACGCCCTGCGGCAGAGCGGCCTCGACCCCGGCGTCGCCGAGCGGCTGGCCGAGGAGGCCCGCCGCCACGGGGTCCGCGTCCTGCTCGGCCGCCGGCCCGGCCAGCGGCGGCTGGGCGAGCGCCGCACCGCCTACCTCGTCCACGCCGCCCGGGAGGCCCGCTGGCTCGAGCAGGTCGACCTGCCGGCCGACGAGCCCGCTGCGCTGCTCGAGCTCGACCTCGGAGCGCTCGCGCTGCCGGAGCCGCCCGGGCTCGGGCGGCCGGGGCCGGCCGGCCTGCACCTCGTCTGCACCAACGGGCGCCACGACCCCTGCTGCGCCGACTTCGGGCGCCCGGTCGTGCGCGCCCTGGCCGCGGCCGGCGCACCGGACGTGTGGGAGGTCTCGCACGTCGGCGGCGACCGCTTCGCCGCCAACGTCGTCTGCCTGCCGGAGGGCGTCTACTTCGGGCGGGTCAGCCCCGAGGGGGCGCCCGGGCTGGTCGCCGACCTGCGGGCGGGGCTCATCCAGCTGGCCCACTACCGGGGCCGCAGCTACCTGCCGCCGGTCGTCCAGGCCGCCGACGCCTTCGCCCGGGAGCACTGGGAGGAGCGCCGGGTCGACGGCGTGGCGCTCCTGTCCACGCATCGGCTGGGCGAGGGGGTCGTCGCGGTCGTCGTGCAGCAGAAGGGCGGCGACGCACTGCGGGTGGTCGTGCGGGCCGAGCGGGCACCGGCCGTGCAGCTCACCTGCCTCGTCCACGAGGAGCGCCGCCCCTGGGCCTACCGGCTCGTCGAGCTGGGACCGCCCTGACGCGCGCCCGGCCGGGCCGTTGCGGGCGCAGCCACGGCCGCCGGTGCGGGGGCGGCGGCCGCCGGGAGCGACCGATCAGGAGTGGTGGCGGACCGAACCGTGGCGGGCGTGCTCGCCGTTCGACGAGGCGGCGCCGATCTGCCCGGGCACGCCGGCCTCGCCGCCGCCCGCGCCGCCGCCGGTCCCCCGCCCCCGGACGACCGCGACCACGGCCACCACGGCGCCGGCGAGCGCCGCGAGGAGGAGCACCGTGCGGATGCGCATCGCCACGAACGCTACCGGCCCTGGTCGGCGGCCCGCAGCTCGGCGTCCGCCGCGGGGTCGACCAGGTCCGCGAACTCGGGGTGGCGCTCGATGTACCGGGCCACGAACGGGCAGAAGGCGACGACCCGGCGACCCGCGCCGCGGGCGTCGTCGAGCGCGCCCCGGGCCAGGCGGCTGCCGAGGCCCCGGCCCTCGAACCGGTCGTCGACCTCGGTGTGGGTGAAGACCCGGACGTGGCCCCGGTCCTCGTAGGCGACGAACCCGGCGACCTGGCCGTCGACGGTGACCTCGTAGCGGCTCCGTCCCGGGTCGTCGTGGACCTCGACGGTCTCGTCGGTCATCGCTGCCTCCTCGGCGCCCGCCGCCGGTCGGCGGGGCCGCGGCCACCGTACCCGCCGGTCCCGGCGGGCAGCCCCGCGGTCCGACGGGACGCGCCGTGTAGGGGCGGTCCGAGGGGATAGCTGTCCCCCGAGGACAACGACGACGCGAGGAGATCCCGATGGCAGAAGAGATCGACGGTGCGCAGATCGCCTTCCTGGTGGCCAACGAGGGGGTCGAGCAGGTCGAGCTCACCGAGCCGTGGACGGCCGTGGAGAAGGCGGGCGGACGCCCCGTGCTCGTGGCCCCCGAGAGCGGCCCGGTGCAGGCCTTCCACCACCTCGACAAGGCGGAGACCTTCCCCGTCGACCAGCCGCTCGGCACCGCCAGCCCCCGGGAGTTCGACGCGCTCGTGCTGCCCGGCGGCGTCGCCAACCCGGACGCCCTCCGCACCGACGAGCGGGCGGTGCGCTTCGTCCGGGACGTCGTGGAGGCCGGCAAGCCGATCGCCGCCATCTGCCACGCCCCGTGGATGCTCGTCGAGGCCGACGTCGTCCGCGGGCGCCGGCTGACCAGCTGGCCCAGCCTGCGCACGGACGTCACCAACGCCGGCGGCGAGTGGGTCGACGAGGAGGTGGTCGTCGACCGGAACGGTCCCAACACGCTGGTGACGAGCCGCAAGCCCGCCGACCTCGAGGCCTTCTGCGAGGCGCTCCTCGGGGTGGTGGCCGAGCGCGTCGAGCGCTGACCGGGCCCGCCCGGCGACGGTCGCCGCCGCCGAGCGCCCTCAACGGGCCCGGAAGGCGATCGGCAGCCGGCGCAGGCCCCGGATGACCATCCGCTCGTTCCACTCGGGCTCGCCGGCGAGCCTGAGCTCGTCGAGCCCGGCGACGAGGGCGCCGAGCGCGACCTCGGCCTGGAGCCGGGCCAGGTGCATGCCGAGGCAGCGGTGGATCCCGGCGCCGAACTGCACGTGCTGGGCCGCGTCCGGCCGGTCGACCCGCACCCGGTCGGGCTCCTCCCAGCGGGCCGGGTCCCGGTTGGCCGCGCCGAGGCAGGCGTAGACCACGTCACCGGGGGCGATCTCCCGACCCCCCAGCACGAGCGGCGCCGTGGCGATGCGCCGGACGAACTGGTTGGGTCCGTCGAAGCGGGCCAGCTCGTCGACCGCGTTGCGCACGAGGTCGGGACGGGCCCGCAGCAGGGCGAGCTGGTCCGGCTGGCGGAGCAGCGCGAGGAGCCCGTTGCCGATCAGCGACATCGTCGGCTCGTGCCCGGCGACGTAGAGCGTCACGACCTGGGCGACCAGCTCGTCGTGCGACAGGCGGTCACCGCCGTCCTCGGCGGTGACGAGCGCGGTGAGCAGGTCGTCCGCCGGGTGACGACGCTTGTCCTCGATGACCGCGCCGAGGTGGTCGTACATCTCGTCCATGAGCACCCGGCACCGCTCGTGCTCGGCGTCGTCGATGACCGGGTCGAGGATGCGGGTCACCGCCCGGATCCACTCCCGCACCTGCTCGGCGTCCTCGTCGGGCAGGCCGAGCACGTCGTTGAACACGGCGACCGGCAGCGGGTAGGCGAACCAGGCGATCAGGTCGGCCGACCCCCGGGCCGCCAGCGTGGCGAACGCCTCGGCGACCCGCTGCTGGACCGTCCGGCGCAGCGCCTCGACCGGGCGGGGGCCGAACGGCCGCTGCACCAGGCGCCGCAGGCGGCCGTGGTCGGGCTCGTCCCGCAGCACCAGCGTGTCGGGTGAACGCCCCGTGCGGGCCTGGCGCTCGAGCTGCCGCGCGACGGTCGGCGTCGGCCGGGCGTGGCGCAGCTCGACGCTGACGGTCGGGTCGCGCAGCACGGTGACCACGTCGTCGAAGCGGGTGAGCACCCACCCGTCGACGAGCGGCGACCAGTGCACCGGGTCGTGCGCCCGCAGCCGGGCGTACTGCTCGTAGGGCGAGGCGACGAAGCCCGGCTCGAACGGGTCGAAGCCCACCGGCGCGTCGACGGTCACCGCCGCGCCTCCCGCCCCGGGGCGGTCGCTCCCCTCGCGTGCGCTGGGCCGGGTCGTGGCATGGCTCCCCCCTCCGACGACTCGTGCACGTGGCGGCACGGCTCGTGGCGACCGTACCACCGGGCCGCCGGCGGCTCGGCCCGACGGCGCTAGAGCTCCTCGCGCCGCTGCATGAGCTGGAACATGAACCAGCCGGGCAGCATCGGCAGCCAGTGGGTCACCAGCCGGAAGGTCAGCACGGCCGGGACCGCGCTGCTCTCGGGCATGCCGTAGCCGGTGAGCGCGAACACGAGGGCGCCCTCGACCGCGCCCAGCCCGCCGGGCGTCGGCGCCGCCGAGCCGAGCGCGGCCGCCACCAGGTAGGCGGCGCCGATCTCGGGGAAGCTGATCCCACCGCCGAAGGCGGCGACGGCGGCCGTCAGGCTGAGGATGTAGGAGGACGTGATGCCCATCGACCCGCCGAGCAGGCCGATGACCCGCATGGGGTCGGTGAGCACGTCGGCCAGCGTCGCCACCGCGGTGCGGACCTGCTCGACCAGCGGCGGCAGAACCCGGCGCCGCACGGCGGGGACGAGGCCGACGACCAGGCCGCTGGCCGACAGCACGATCGCGACCACGACGAAGACGACGCTGGCGTCGGGCAGCTCGAAGCGCAGCCCGCTCGAGCCGACCCACAGCAGGAAGCCGCCCATGAGGGAGAGGTGGACCGCGAAGCCGGTCAGCGCGCACAGCCCGACCGCGGCCGCCGCCGGACCGGGCTCGACGCCCGAGCGCTGCAGGAAGCGGACGCCGACGGCGAGCGTGCCGGTGTTGGCCGGCGCGATGCGGCTGACGAACGTCGACGCCAGCTGCATGCGCAGCGCCGGCAGGTACGGGATCGGGTCGGGCACCGAGGCCACGAAGGCCAGCGCGGCCGAGGCGATCATGGCGCCCGCTCCGACGACCATCGGACCCAGCCACCACCAGTTGGCGTCGCTGGCGGCGTCCAGCGTGTCTCCCCAGTCGCCGATCTGCGGCAGGAGGACGTAGACCCCGACGACGGCGGCGACGAGCGAGAGCAGCGTGCGGGGGCGGATGCGGTCGAGGCGGGCGAGCGGCGCGGGCTCGACGCCGGTTGCCCGGGCGATGGCGGTGCGGAGCGCGTCGAGCAGGTGGCGCTCGTTGCGGGTCGCCCGCCGGGTCGTGCGGGGAAGGGCGAGCGGCTGCAGGTACGGCACGGCCGCGACGACGGCGTGGGCGCCGAGCGCCTCGACGGCCACGTCGACCGCCGCCTCGGCGCCCATGACGGCGGCCGTCGAGGCCAGCAGCTGGGCCCGGTCGAGGGCGAGGTCGCGGTCACGGGCGGCGATGGCGGCGCCGTCGAAGCCCCGGAGGACGACCTTCCCGTCGCGGGTGACCCAGATCGACTCGAGGTCGAGGTTGCGGTGGGCGATGCGGTGGCGGTGGAGCGCGGCCACCTGCCGCCACATGTCGAGCACCAGCTCCCGCGGCAGCGGCGAGGTCGAGTTGGCCGGCGGGCCGTCCGCGTCGGTGGCCGAGGACGGGTGGGCGACGACGCTGGCCACCGGGGCGGCCTCGATGCGCTCCTCGAGCAGGCCGACCGACCCCTGGGCCGAGGCCACGATCCCCCGCACCGGCGCCACCCGGGCACCGGCGTCGGCCGCGGCCCGTTGCGCGAGGGCCTCGTGCTCGATCCGTCGCTGCACCGTGTCGTAGGGCCGGTCGTTGACCCAGGTGCGCAGGCGCGCCGAGCGCCACAGCTCCTCGAGCAGGTTCTCGGACCGGTCGTGGGCGGTGCGCACCCGCATCTCCAGGGCGGGGTGGCCGGCCATCTCGACCTCGTAGACGAGCGGGCTCGCACCGGGCAGCTGCTCGACCCGCAGCGGACGGCCGATCGAGCGCAGCATCGCCACCAGCTCGGGGGCCTCCGGGTCGCTGCCCTCGCTGCCGAACACGAGGAGGGCCAGCGAGCCGACCGCCATGCCGACCGCGATCGCCACCACGATGTCGAGGGGCGGCTCGTTCGACGCCACCACCCGGAACACGACCAGCAGCCCCACCCCGACCCACAGCACGCGCCGCCACTGCTGGGACAGCCACTGCGAGGCGACGATGACCAGCGCGACCGCGGCGGCGATCAGTGGCGAGGTGGCGAAGTCCGGCGACGACACCTCGACGACAGTGTCGGTGGTCGGGTCCCGGGCGATCACCCCCCGGTCGGCGAGCAGGTCGGCCAGCCACCGCATGGCCCCGCCCGCCCCGACGGCAGCGACGGCCAGCGACACGGCCTGCAGGAAGTGGCGCCGGGCCACGAGCACGACCAGGGCGAGCGTGGGCACGAGCACGGTGCCGAGCAGCGCCAAGCCGGTGAGCGCCTCGGCGAACCGGTCGGGCACCCGCTGGTAGACCTGGACCAGGTCCTCCTCCGCGCCGCCCAGGGTGTTGCGCAGCCACGACGCGACCAGCACCCCGACGCCGATGAGCAGGAGCGACACCAGGAAGCGGACGACGTCGGCCTGGGAACGGACCCGGCGCCGGGGTGTGATCGACACGAGGACGCCGGCCAGCACGCCGACGTCGTCGCTCGCCGTCCCGGACGCGATCGCTCCTGTGCTCTGCACCGCGCTCCATCCTCGCACGGCGCGCGAGCCACGCCGACGACGGCGGTCCGGGAACCCGTCCTGTCGTGCGGTACCGCCTTGACCGACCCCCGCGTGTTCGGAGAACCTAACACGGATGTCAGCACCGCCGTCGCCCCACGTCCGGGCATGACGACCGTCGGCGCAGCGCCTGCCCGCCCGGACACCGGCGCGGCGCCCTCCCGCGCCGGCGACCGGCGCCGGCGCTCGCTGCTCGCCTCGGGCTGGAGCAAGGCGGGCGGCCTGCTCGTCGCGATCGCCGTCCTCGCCGTCGTCGCCGTCTGCTCGATCGCGTTCGGCTCGAAGCCGATCCCGTTCGGCACCGTCTGGGAC